>DATMAF010000058.1:0-7661 GCA_035560315.1 Terriglobia bacterium
CTGGCGGTTGGCATCCCCGCCGAGGTTCGCATCACGCCCGCCTCGGTGCTGATGGGCCTGGCCGCGCTGGCGCTGGCCAACCTGCTGCATTTTCTGCTGGTGATTCCCATCCAGGCGGTGGCATTCTGGGCCGACAACGTCTGGAGCCTGATGGTCGCCGAGCGAATCGCCATCAGCTTTCTGGGAGGCCAGCTCGCGCCCCTCAGCCTGTTTCCCGCCTGGGCGCAGAACGCGCTGGCCTGGCTGCCGTTTCCCTATCTCTATTCGTTTCCTGTGCGCGCCATCCTGGGCGGTGTCAGCCTGCGGGAGTGGGCGCTGGGGATGCTGGTGGGCCTGGCCTGGTGCGGCATGGCCGCGGCGGTCGGCCAGTGGGTCTGGCGGCGCGGCGATCGCCAGTACACCGGAGTCGGCATCTGATGCGCTACCTGCGGCTCTACGTTCATTTCCTGCGCTTTTCCTTCAGCCGCGCCATGCAGTTCCGGCTCGATTTCTTCTTCCGCATTTTCATGGATCTGGTTTGGAATCTGGTCAACCTCGGATTTTTCTGGGTGCTCTACCAGCATACGAGGATGCTGGGCGGCTGGTCCTTTGACCAGATGCTGGTCTTTCTGGGCGGCGTGTTCGTTTACGACGCCATCAACATGACGGTTTTCTCGAGCAACCTGTGGTGGCTGCCCATTGCCGTCAACCGCGGCGATATCGACTACCATCTGGTGCGGCCGGTGCCACCGCTGTTCATGCTCAGCTTCCGCGAGTTCGCCGCCAACTCCTTCGTGAACCTGCTGGTGGCGATGGGGATTTTACTCTGGAGCCTGATGCGCTATCCGGAGCCGCTGGGAGCGGCGCCCATTGCGATCTTTCTGGCGCTGCTGCTGGTGGGCGTGGCGCTGCACTATGCGCTGAACATGATCTTTCTGATCCCGGTCTTCTGGATGCACTCGGCGGCGGGCTTGCGGGAGATCTTTTTCTCGATGGAGCAGTATGTGACGCGGCCGCACGGGATTTTCCGCGGCTGGTTCTCGCGGCTGTTGACGACGCTGCTGCCGTTCGCGTTGGTGGTCTCGTTTCCGACCCGCGCCCTGTTCGAGGGTCTCACCCTCGGCCTGCTGCTGCATCTGCTGGGCGTAACGGCGGCAGCCTTTGCCGTGATGCTGGCGATGTGGCGGGCGGGCCTGCGGGCCTACAGCTCCGCTTCCTCTTAGGTCTGCCGCGCTTCGTCTCGCTCCGCGCTGACCAGCAGCACCAGGCCGTCGGCGCCCACTACGCGGACCCGCGTGCCGGGCAGAACCGCTTCCGTCCCCTCTTCCACCCGCGCCTGCCACAGATCGCCGTGCAGACGCAGGTAGCCTTCCGGGTTCAGCGGCTTGGTTACCACTCCGACCTTGCCGATCAAGCAGTGCGTGCCGCTGGAGGGAGTTGTCTCATACGCCCGGCGCAGGTAGGGGTAGAGAACAAAATCCTTGGCCACATCCAGAACAAGCACCACCACGGCCGCCCAGAGCGGCAGCGCCATCCAGCGATGCAGCGCCGCCAACAGCAGAGCAACCAACACCCAGCCCGGAATCTGGAGCAGCAGATATCGCGCAAACGTCCTCACAGTGCGACAATATCATCATCCGCAGGAAAACGGATGCCGCGGAACTTCCGAGACTGCACTGGCCCCTGGAACGGGTTTTTGATCGAAGCGGTTGTCCCAAAGCTATTTCCCCTTGGCATTGAGAAGCTAGAGAATCTTCCTTAGGGAAACGACCTCCCGATGTCCTTTCCCTCCGCAGAGTGACCGCGCTGGGAGGGTATTCAAGCACCGCGTACGGGATTCACCGGGGGGTGGCGGAAGACGCCTTCAGATCGTCCGCCCGCATGGGCGTTCCCCCGCCGGCGCGATGCGCCGACGGAACGACCTCTCCTTGCGCTGGTGCGGATGAGAGGACTCGAACCTCCACGCCCTTGCGGGCACTAGAACCTGAATCTAGCGCGTCTGCCAATTCCGCCACATCCGCAGTGGCTTTGCCTATTCTCGCAGCGCGGCGCGCCGCTTGTCAATCAATGCGCCGCATTCAGGGTACACTAGTTTTCTATCGCACCGCAGGAGGAAGGGGTGGCATGAGGCGGCCGCTCGAAGGAATACGGATTCTGACCATCTCGCAATTCGGCGCCGGTCCCTTCGGCACGCTGCTGCTGGCCGATCTGGGGGCCGAAGTCATCAAGATCGAGGACCCGGCCACCCGCGGCGACATTTCGCGCAGCGTTCCGCCAGGTGCGGTCGCAGACGACAGTCTGTATTTTCAGTGCTTCAACCGCAACAAGCGCAGCCTGACGCTGAACCTGGGCGCGCCGGAGGGCATGGCCATCCTGCACCGGCTCGTGAAGGTTTCCCATGGCGTATTCAACAACCTGCGCGGCGACGTTCCCGCGCGGCTGGGCCTGACCTATGAGGCCCTGAAAGCGCATAATCCCGCCATCGTGTGCTGTTCGCTGAGCGCCTACGGGCGGCAAGGCGCGCAGGCCGCGCTGCCCGGCTATGATCCGCTGCTGCAAGCCAGCGAGGGCTATATGAGCTTAACTGGCGGCCCCGAGGAGCCGCCGACCAAATGCGGGGTCTCGGTAATCGATTTCTCCGCCGGCATCGCCGCGGCGCTGGGGATGATGGCTGGCCTGTGGGCGGCGCAGCGCACCGGCGTCGGATGCGACGTGGACGTCAGCCTGCGCGATACCGCCGTCTCGCTGCTGAATTACTACGCCGTGTGGTACCTCAATCGCGGCATCGTGCCGGAGCGGCTGGCCGACTCCGCCCACGCCGTCCTGACGCCGGCGCAGACGTTCGCGACGCGCGACGGCCACATCGCCGTTTTTTGCGCCAAGGAGAAGTTCTGGCGGCAGTTGTGCGAGATCCTGGAGGCTCCAGAACTGGCGGCGGATGCGCGCTTCGCCGACTTTGAGAGCCGCGCCAGAAACAAAGCCGCCTTGCTGGCGGTTCTCAAGCCGCTGTTTGCCCGCCGCTCCACTGCCGAGTGGATGGCGCTGCTGTCCGGCAAGGTGCCGTGCGCTCCGGTCCGGAATCTGGCGGAGGCACTGGACGACCCGGCGCTGCGTGCGGCGGGGATGATCGTTGAGGTCGCGCATCCGGTCTTTGGCACGGTGCGGGAGACCGGATGCCCCATCCAAATCTCCGGCGACCGCCCCCACTACCGCGCCGCTCCGGCGCTGGGCGCTGACACCGAGCCGCTCCTGCGCGAGCACCTGGGCTTTTCGGCCGAGGAGATCCAGCGGCTGCGCCGCGCCGGGATTGTTTGAAGCAACGCAAACCGCATGGAGAAACCGGCATGAGCATGACGCGAAACGCCCCCAAGCTCACTTACGAAGGAGCCGCCGCCATCCTGGAGGCCGCCGCCGAAAAAGCCCGGTCGATGAAACTGCCCATCTGCATTGCCGTCGTAGACGAGGGAGGGCACCTGCTGGCCTTTGCCCGCAAGGACGACGCCAAGCCTTCCTCGGCGGTGGTGGCCATCACCAAGGCCACGTCCGCGGCCCTGCGCCGCTCGCCGACCGGCCCGCTGCCGGATGCGGAGCATGTCAGCGTGCTGCTCTCCCTCGGCATGCCGCTCGCCAGCGGCGGCAAGCTGACCTGTGTGCGGGGCGGCCTGCCCATCGTGTGGGACGGGACGGTCGTCGGCGGACTGGGAATCAGCGCCGGCACCGAGCAACAGGACGAGGAGGTCGCCCGCGCCGGCCTGGCGGCGCTTTCCTCGGGAGCAGGTCGGCGATGAGTGTTACTCCGCCCCGGGATGCTTCCAGTTGAGGGTTTTCTTATAGACCTCGGCTTCCACAAACAGCTTGAACAACGACCGGTCAATCAGGTTGTGGTTGGCTTCCATCGCCAGAATATCGAGCGCTTTTTCCGAGGGCACGGCTTTCTTATAGGGACGATCCGAAGCCGACAGCGCGTCGTAGATGTCCGAAATGGTCATCATCTTCGCCTGGAAGGGAATCTCCGCCTCCGACAGTTTGTAGGGATAGCCGGTGCCGTTCAGCTTTTCGTGGTGCGCGCGGGCAATGAGCGGGATGTTGCGAATTTCCTTGGTCCAGGGAATCTGGCTCAGGAATTCAAAGGTGTGAACGACGTGCGACTCGATCTGCACGCGCTCTTTCTCATCGAGGCTGCCCTTGGGGATGGAAAGCAGCGCGGATTCTTCCTCCGTCAGCAGGGGGCGCGACTGGCCGTCCCAATCTTCAAAGCGATACGAAGCCAGTTCCGCCAGCCGCTGGAAATCGCCCTCCGGCAGCACGGTGGGTTCATTGCAGTGCAGGACAAATTGCAGATAATCGTCCAGCTCTTCGATCTGTTTCTGCAACTCGCGATCAAATTCGGCCTGGCGGGCGAGGTATTCTTCGCGTCCCTTTTCGAGCAGATACTCCAGCTTGCGCTGCGTGTGCCGCTGCTGCACGGCCTTGCGGACGAAATCGAAGCGGTTCCGGACCAGTTCCAACTGTTTCGGATACAGCTTTTTGGCCTTCACCAGGACCTCTTCCCGCACGCCGACCTTTCCAAAATCATGGAGCAGCGAGGCGTAGCGAATCTCCTTCATCTCGGCGCGGGTGAAGGTGATGTCGCGAAACGGGTGCGTGTCGCAGCGGTCCACCACTTCCGCCAGACCGATGGTCAAATCCGCCACCCGGAAGGAGTGGCCGGAGGTGGTGGGGTCGCGGGATTCAATGGCTTTTACGGAAGCCTTCACAAAGCCTTCAAACAGGGTCTGAATGCTCTCATAGAGCCGGCTGTTTTCGATGGCCACAGCGGCTTGGCTGGCCAGCGAGGTGACCAGCGCCCGGCGTTCTTCCGGGTAGGGGATGACCACCGCATCGACCGTCTGGGCCGTCACGCGCAGTTCGGGGCTTCGCTTGGCGTTGATCAGCTGCACCACGCCCAGGATTTCTCCCTGGGGATTCTTCATCGGAACCACCAGCATGGAGCGCGTGCGGTAGCCGGATTCCTGGTCGAAACGCGGATTGAAGGTGGCCGGAATGGAGGCCGGGGAGTGGTAGGCGTCCTCCAGATGCAGCGTCTCGCCGGTCAGCGCCACGTAGCCGGCGAAGCTGGAGGCGTTGATCGGCATGGTGGACTCGGAGAAGGGCGCGGCAATGCTGTCGTTCTGGGTCAGCTTGAAGCGCAACCGTTTGTCGCCCCGTTCATTTTCCTCCACCAGGTACAGCGATCCGGCGTCGCTGTTGGTGATCTCCCGGCTTTTGCGCAGGATCAGGTTGAGCAGCGTGGCGGTATCCGGCTGCGAGGAAAGCGCGATCCCGATTTCATTCAGCTCATCAATCTCATTGCGGGTGCGATCCAGCTGGGACTGCAAGTCCGCCTGGCGGCGCGCCAGCTCCAGGTTCTCAAAAGCGGACTGAACGGTACTGGAGACCACCACTTCTTGCAGCGGCCGCGTCAGGAAGCAGAAGACCGGGCAGCCGCTGGCCTCTTTGGGGAGTTCCGGCGGGGCTCCCAGAATATAGACCAGGCGAACTTGATTCGCCTGGATGGCGGCCCGCAGGGCCGGCGTGAACACCGCCGGGGAACCGCTGACGATCACCGCGATTTGCTTGTCATCGGCCGGCAACGGATGGGGAATCGGAAGGGTTTCCCACCGCTCGGGATGGCGGGAGAGCAATTGCTCGGCCTGGGCGTCTTCGCAGTAGACGCGCCGGGTTGTCGCCGCAATCTCTGGCCGCACAAGAGTGGACATACGATAGCCGCCGTCCATTGGCGGACCCACCGGGTCCCAAGGATCCCGGGGATGACCCCGCTTGGAAATCAGGGGTACTATACTAAACTCGACTGGACATTGCCAGCGCCAGTGGCCGGTCTCCGGTAACCAACCTAACACAGAGAAAGGACGGTTCATGCCGCGCTACCTCACCAGCCACAACATGGCCTGCATGACCCGGCAGGGGGCGAAAGAACTGGCCGGGCGATTGCGCGCCGCTACGGAAGTGGAGTTCTTGCGCCTGCTTGCCAATATGACCGAGGGGCAACTGATCGGAGAGTTTGAAGCCCCCTCCCGGCAGGCCCTGGAGGGTTGGTTCCAGCAAAACGGGATCCATTACGAGTGGCTCCGGCGGATTGATTTCGAGGCCACCCGCAGCGAGTTCCGCGATCTTTGACGACGCCGTCCGGTCCTGTCGGTGAGTTTACGAATCGCTTCCCGGGAGTCGCCGGGCGGTTCTCAATCTCCTGAAGCCGTCCCGGGCGATTTCCGCTACAATATCTTTTTCCCCTCACTGAAGGCGCAGGCGGAGAGTGCGATGGCGCCCGCCGCCGAGACTGCGTCCCTTGCTGGTCCGTTGGCGATGAGGAGGCTCCTCTCGCCGAGGCTGCCCGCGCATGGGCCCGACGCTGACAAGCTATGGCCGGCCGTTTCCCCGTCGGCAGGCGCAACGGCTGGTGGAACTGCTGAGCCGGCCGGAGTCCGCCTTACAAGCGGTCCTGACGGCTCGCCGCCGGGAGGGCAAGTCCGACCTGCTTGTCCAGATTCAGGCGGCCTTGTTCGACAAAGCCGATGGCCCGATGCCCTTCCGCTATGTCTTCGACCCGCGCCGCGCTCCGGATGCGCTGGCCCGCCACTTTGCGGCTTCCTTTTGCCAGCAGATGCGCGCTTTCGTGATGCGCCAGCCGGAGATGCTGGGTGAGCCGCTGGCGCTTCTCGAACGGGAATTGGAGCGGCCCGGGCTGCCGCTGGCCTTGACCGAACTGGGCAGGGAATATCTGGCCCTCTCTAGCTCCGCTCGTTTGGAATTTGCCGCCACCTTGCCAGGGCAGTTTGCCTACCAGGAAGGCCGGCCGCTTTGTCTGCTGCTGGACAACGCCGAAACCCTGGAAGTCTTTCCCGAGCTTCTTTCAACGTTAGACGACCCCAGGCTCTCCTGGCTGCTGACCGGCCGCTGCCGGCCCCTGCGGAGGCTGGCCGGTCGGCGCGGCTGGCCCCTGCTGCCGCTGGAGCCGTTTGCATTGGAGGAGGCCATGGCGCTGGCCAGCGAACGCTGTCGCCAGTTCGAGATGCCGTGGGTGGCCTCCGCCTGGCAGGATTGGTTTGCCATCGCGGGCACTTCGCCGGAGTGGGTGGATCGCCTAATCGAATCCGCTGCCGCCGCCGGTCGCCGGCTGGATTCCCTCGAAGATCTGGGACGCGCTTACGTGCGTGAATCGGCCGGGGGGGGCATGGGGCAGTTATTTCAGGAACGCTGGCAAACTGTTTTTGCGGACCGCGGCGTTGCAGCCGAGGCCAGCCTCGCCGGAGTTCGGGAGGCCTCTCATGTCGCCGCCCGGTTGCTGCAACCGCAGGGAGGGATGCTGGAGCCGGAGGCCGTGCCGCCCGGGGTGCGGGATGGCTTGGCGGCGGAGGAGTGGATCGTAGAGACCCCCCTGGGAGATGCTGTGCGCCTTAGTACCGTCGAGCGCGATTGGCTGGAGTTGGCCAGAAACACAGCCCGCTTCGGCGCCCAGCGCGCCGAGGCGGGATTGCTGCAAGCCTTCCTGGCGCGGGCGGAAGGCGCTCGCCAGTGGCGGCAGGCGGGCGACGCCGTTCAAGAGATTCGGACGGGACTACTGGCCCTGCCCGGCTTGGCGGCTGGAGAAGGCCGGTCGCCGCGCCTGCCGGAACTTTGTTCTG
>DATMAF010000059.1:0-2162 GCA_035560315.1 Terriglobia bacterium
AGTGTCCATGCGAATCCCGCTTGAGGGGCGAAATTGTTGGCGTCCGTATCGTGCTGAAATTGGAACAAATTGTTGACTTCGCGCGGCGCGGTGAGCGCTTCATAGCGCAGCCCCCAGGTGAGCTGCAACCCCGGGCGGGTCGTGAAGCGGTCCTGCACATAGGCGGTCCATTCCCAGTTGCGGTATCCGCGGTACTGGTTGCCGACGCTGAGCGACAGCCGGCTGGCCTGGCCCAGCAGGAAGTTGTCCACCGCCGAGGCGGTGCGCTGCTGGCCGGTAACCGGATCCACCAGCGTGTCGCGATTGAACAGCAGCGTGCCGCGGCCGTTGCTGGTGCGTTCATCGCTGTCCCACAGGTGCTTGACGCTGAAGCCGGCGGCCAGTTGATGCCGTCCGGCAGAGTGTGTTAGCTGGGGTGCGAGGTAGTAATGGTTCTCATAGCGCCGGCGCGGGATGCCCTGGCCGGGCATGCCGATGTTGCTGAGCTCCTCGCCCAAATCAATGTCCGGCACCTCCGGGATTCCCAGGGATTGCAGGAGATTCTGGTAGCGCTCGGTGGGCAGCAGCACGGCCGCCAGCCGGTTGTAATTGGCCGACACCTGCGCCACCGTGCTGGACGAAAGGCTGCGCACATAGGTCAGGCGCACGCTCTGCGGCCGGGTGTTGGTCTGGGGATTCTGGCCAATGACCAGCTCGAAGGGATCTTCCTGGGTATCGGAAAACTGCTCGTCGAAGGCGATCCGGTCGCCGGAGGGCAGCCGGCCGTCCAGATGAAGCGAGAAGGCGGTGTTGCGAATATCCCGGAACGCATTGGTGTTCAGATGCCGCTTGCTGACGTGGGGCAGATTGGGCAGTTGCGCCGGATAGGCCTGGAGCAGGCCGGCGATGATCGCCCGCTGCTCCGGGTCCGTGGTTCGCGGCAAGCGTTCCTCCGCCAGGGGGACCTGCACGTTGCCGTTGACGAAGCCGGAGTCGCGCACTTGGCCCCAGGCGAAGCTGAAGGAGAGGCGGTCGCGCAGGAGCGGGCCCGAGAGGGAAAAACCGTACTGATTGCGACGCGACGGCCGCAGCGGGCCCACCTGGAAAAACGGCCTGGCGTTCAGCGCATGGTTCTGATGAAACTCATAGAGCGAACCGTGAAAGCTTCCCAACAGGCCACCGGGAACTGCCCGTTCCACGCGGCGCAAGGGATATCCCAGCGGCTCGCCATAGTAGTTGTGGTCGGAGCGAAACTCCGTCAGATAGCGCAGGTTCGTGCCGGTGCGGGCCATTTCATTGGTAATGGAGTTGGTGTCCAGGCGGATGATGAAGTCGTTGGGGTTGCGCTCCTCGGCGCCGCGCACGGCTTCCGCTTCGGGAGCAGGCGAGAGGCGGAAATTGACCACCAGCGCCCCGTTCTCGGCGGTCACTTCCAGCGGACCCTGGCGTTGTTCGGCGAATCCCGGCCGTTGCGCGCGCAGGGTGTATCTCCCCCTTCAGAGAACGCCCAGCGAGTAGTTTCCATCCTGGCCCGTTTGGACCACTTGGGCAGGGATGTCTTCTTCCTCCGGAGTTGCCGTAACGGCGGCGCCCACGAGGGCGTTGCCCTGCGCATCGGTCACTTTGCCGCGAATTTCCTGGCCGCGGCCGGCGATGGAACACGCCAGCAGAACCAGCACGGCACACAGCGAGCGTGGCATCGTCGCAACCACCACGGCATTTTCCCCTTCCGGGAAGGATTCGTCAACTTCAGGAGAGCTTTTTCAGGCACAACCGATCCAGGCTGAACCATCCCGGCCCGGCCGCTGTCAGGTACAGGTAGAGAAAGCAGAACAGGACAGCGGGTTCCCCGCCATTCTGGATTGGCCACACGGTGGGACCGCGCGGGACATGCGATCCCCAGAAAGCGACTGCCATTTCTCCGGACAACAAGAACGCCACCGGCCGGGTCAGCAAGCCCAGCGCCAGCAACGGCGCTCCCAGAACTTCCATCATGCCGGCCACCCAAAGCTGCGAGCCGAACTCCGCCACCCGGCCGCCGAACCAGCCGAAAATCTTTCGCGCCCCATACTGAAAGAAGAGGGCTGCGGCACCGATGCGAGCCAGCGGAAGTGTGATAGAGGAAAGCCTCGCCAGCCACCGCTCCAGAACGGTTTCCTTGTTCCGCAAGGCGTCGAAAGCTG
>DATMAF010000060.1:0-6669 GCA_035560315.1 Terriglobia bacterium
ATGTTGTCCGCCACGCTCATCCGGACGTCCGAGATGGATATGTTGGACAGATAGGCCGCGGATTCCTCCGAGGGCGGCGGAGGAGGCGGCGCCGGCGGGCGGTGGGCGAGCCAGAGCAAGCCGCCCAGCAGCAGCAGCGCAAAGACCCCTCCGGCGACCACGGCCACCGGCACGGCGAAGGGCTTGGCCTGCTCGGGGCGGGAAACAGGGTCGGCAGGAATCGGCGGTTCGGTCATCCGGCGTGCTTTCCTTGCCCTTCGGCGGCGTCAAAGTCTTTCCAGATCGGCATAGCGCTCCACCAATTTCTTGACGCCGAAGCCGGGGAAACTCACGGTGAGCTTGGCGGCTTCTCCCCGGCCCTCCCGCCGCAGCACCGTGCCGTAACCATACTTGGGATGGCGCACGCGGCTGCCCGGACGCAGTGCCGGGGGGGCCGCGTCCTCCAGATCGTCGAAGCCGGAGCCGCTCTCTTCCGGCTCAAAATAGCGACGCCCGCGGCGGCGGGCGAAGGCGCTCTCCTCCCTATCGTACTCATAAACTCGTTCCCGGGACGCCGGCCGGGGGCCGGACAGATCCTCGATCAGCTCCGCGGGAATTTCGTTCAGAAAGCGCGACGGCCGCGAGGGCTCCGGCGTCTGTCCGCCGTAGTGGCGGCGCAGGGCGGCGCGGGTGAGGATCAGTTGGTCCTGGGCGCGCGTCATCCCAACGTAACACAGCCGCCGCTCCTCTTCGAGCGCCTGGGCGTTCAGCAGGGAGCGGCTGTGGGGAAGCAGCCCCTCCTCCAAACCGCCCAGGAAAACAACCGGAAACTCCAGGCCTTTGGCGCTGTGCAAGGTCATCAGTGTAACGCGCGCGGCGGCATTGTAGGCGTCGGTGTCGCTGACCAGCGCGGCGTGGTCGAGGAATTCCTGGAGCGTTTCACCGCGGTCGCGGCTGTCGGCGGCGGCATTGGCGAGCTCCTGGATGTTTTCCATCCGGCTGAACGCTTCGGGCGTTCCCTCCTGTTCCAGGGCGTCCAGGTAGCGGGTGCGTTCGAGCACCGCCGACAGCAGGTCGGCGACGCTCGCTCCGGGGAGCATCTGATGCAATCCTTCCATCAGCGCGCGGAACTCCCGCAGGACGGCGGCGGATTTCGCCGCCAGCAGATTGCCTTCCAGCGCGCGGCCCATCGCGTCCCAAACCGAGAGCTGCTGCTCCAGCGCCAGGGTCTCGATCCGGCGAACCGTCGCCTCGCCGATGCCGCGCGCCGGCGTGTTGATGATGCGCAGCAGGCTGATCGAATCCTGGAGGTTGGCGGCCGCTTTCAGGTAGGCCAGCAAATCCTTCACTTCGGCGCGCTCGTAGAAGCTGATGGCCCCGACCACGTTGTAGGGCAGGTTGTAGCGCCGCAGCGCTTCTTCGTACAGCCGCGACTGGGCGTTGGTGCGGTAGAGCACCGCGCAGCGCGTGTCCGGGTCGGCGGCGAGACGCTGGGCGATGGCGTCCGCCACGAACAAGCTTTCGTTCTCGGCGTCGATCCCTTCGTAGAAGCCGATCTTGGCGCCCCCGGGACGGCGCGTCCAGAGCCTCTTGCCCTTCCGGTAACGGTTGTGCGCCACCAGGGCGCTGGCGGCGTCCAGGATGCATTGGGTGGAGCGGTAATTTTCCTCGAGGCGCAAAATCTTCGCATCCGGATAGTCTTTTTCAAACTCCACGATGTTGCGGATGTCCGCTCCGCGCCAGGAATAAATGGACTGATCCTCGTCCCCCACCGCGCAGAGGTTCTGCCGGAGCCGCGTCAGCAGGCGCACCAGCTCGTACTGCGGGCGGTTGGTGTCCTGAAACTCATCCACCAGAAGGTACTGGAACCGCTCGTTGTACTTCAGCGCCGTCGCGGCGTCTTCGCGGAAGAGGCGGGCTGCCTCCAGCAGCAGATCGTCGAAATCGACCGCGCCGGCCTTCTTGAGTTCCCGGCTGTATAAGTCGAAGATGGCGGCCACACGCTCGGCCAGCGGGTCAGCCGCCGCCTGGAAGAACATGGCGGCGTCCTTGCCGTGGTTCTTTGCATAGCTGATCCGCGAGAGCGCCGCCCGCGCCGTCACCTCTTTCTCGGCCAGCCCCAGGTGGCGCATGCAGGCCTTGACGACCCGCAACTGGTCGTCCTCGTCGTAGATGGAAAAGTCGCGGGGCAGCCCGATCCGCTCGCCTTCTTCGCGCAGCACCCGCACGCAGAAGGAATGAAAGGTGGAGACCCACGGGCGGCTCAGGCCCGCCACCGGCACCAGCCGCGCCACCCGCTCGCGCATCTCTTCGGCGGCCTTGTTGGTGAACGTCACCGCCAGGATGCTGGACGGCCGCACGCCGTGGTGCTCGATCAGCCAGGCGATGCGGTAGGTGATGACGCGTGTTTTGCCGCTGCCCGCCCCGGCCAGAATGAGCACCGGCCCGTCGGTCGTCTCCACGGCTTCGCGCTGCTGCGGGTTCAATTCATCCAGCAAACTCATAGGGCGCATCCAGGACCCGTGCGGAGCATCCTCTTCTATTGTAGAGCCCGCTTCGGGGCGGCACCAAGGGCCGGGGAGCTTCAGATGTCAAAGTAGACGGTGGCTTCGTAGCCGCCGGGGGTTTCGCGGACACAGAGCTGGTGATAGGTGACGGCCTTGACAGCCACGGCGCGGCGGCGCGCCGCCGGATCGCAGCGCTCACCCCAGCCTTCGGCGCGGATGGCCGTCGGCGAGCACTCGCGGATGACAAACCGGCGAAAGGCCCAGCCTTCCGTGTCGAGATGATAGAGAATCTCGCTCAGCCAGTTCACCAGCAACTCCGCGGCGTCCGAACCGGCGGCCGCCAGAGGAAGGCGCTCCCGTTCCGGAACGTCGCGCGGCTCGAGCGCCAGCGCCATCAAGCCCAGGCCGGCGTTGGCGAACAGCTCCGCGAGCGTCTGGCCATAGATGCGCAGGCCAACGTCGGCGGTGTGTTCGAGAATTTCGAAGCGGGCAGGGGACATGGCGAACCGGCTCCCGCGGGCTGGCGGGGGTCATCCGCGCAGCATCAGCCGCTCAATCGAAAGCGCCCGGCCCGTTCCAATGTCCGCGCGGATCAGCACGGCGGACAGCCGCGCATCCCCCTCGGCCGGCTCGAAGCGCGCGGGCATCTGGGTGAGGAACTTTTCGAGGATCATTTCTTTCTGGATCCCGATGACGGAATCGTAGGGGCCGGTCATGCCGATGTCGGTGATGTAGGCGGCGCCCTGCGGCAGGACGCGCTCATCGGCGGTGGGCACATGGGTGTGGGTGCCGACAACCGCCGTGACGCGCCCATCCAGATACCAGCCCATGGCGATCTTTTCGGAGGTGGCCTCGGCGTGCATGTCCACGATGCGAACCTTGCAGGAGGCCGGAAGCCCCGCCAGCACGCGGTCGGCCGTGCGGAAGGGACAATCGCTCTGTCCCATGAAGACGCGGCCTTGCAGATTCAGCACCGCGTATTCCACGCCCCCGCGGGTGGTGCCGTGATACAGCCCCCGGCCGGGGCCGGAAACAAAATTCTCCGGCCGGAGCAGGCGCGGCTCTTGCGCGATGTGCTCCAGAATCTCGCGGCGGTCCCAGATGTGGTTGCCGCTGGTGAGCACGTCGATTCCGAGTTCGAGCAATTCGGTGGCGAGGCGGGGCGTAATGCCGAAGCCGGCGGCGGCGTTCTCGCCGTTGGCAATGACCAGACCGAGCTGGTGCTGCTCCCGCAGGCCGCGGAGGTGGTCGGCGACCAGCGCGCGACCGGGCCGCCCGAAAATGTCGCCGATGAAGAGTATGTTCAGCGTGTCCACGAAGGCTTGGGCGTCCGAAGGCGGCCGGCGTGCCGATGGCGAAACACTCAGTGGGCAGACCGCTTAGCCGTGCGTGAGCTATTTCTTGAACCCGTTCCTAAACGGGGTGGTCCAGCGCGCTCCGTTAGGCTTCTCTGCCGGTGGATCCATTCGGCCTCCGGCTGAGCCTGCACACGGGAGCGACGGCCAGACCTCCAAGAAGTAGTTGTTAGCTCAAAAAATAGAGTCACCGTCACCTGCTTTGCAGTACTACCCGCTCCTATTATACCGAAAGGCCGGGGCGGCTGGGGCCCCGGAATTTTAGCCGGCCTTTTTCAGGGCGCTGTCCAGGGCCTTTCCGAACTGCTCCACCTTGGCTGCCAGCAACCCGTTCAGGCGCTCGTGCTTCTGTTTGAGGCGCTCGCATTCATCGGCGAAGTGCAGCGCCGCCAGCACCGCCAGCCGCAGCGAATCGAAGGTGCGGGTCTTCTCGGCGATGGTGCGCATGGCGGCGTCCACGGCCTGGGCCAGTTCCCGGGTATAGGAGTCGTCGGACTCCGATCGCAATTGATAGTATTGATCGTAGATTTGTACGCGGATTCCTTCGGATTTTCCGGCCATATTCCTGTTCCTTCGCTGCCCAGCGACCGGAGGACTGCCGGCGCTAACTGGCGTCGGTGGCCGCCTGCGTCAAGACATCGACCTGCTCCAAGATCTTTCGAACTTTGGCTCGCACCACTTCCTTTTCCTTCTCAAAGCGGTTCAGCGACTCCTGCATCTGGCGGAGAAGATGCTCCTGTTCGGCCACGCGCCGCTGCAACTGCTGGTTTTCCCGCAGCAGCGCCTCTTTTTCCGCGCGGGCCGACTGGAGCAACTCCACCGCGCGCTGGATCTTCTCTTCCAGTTGCTCCAACTGTTCCAGGCTTTCTTCCGTTGCAATCTTCGCTGGCATCGATCCGACTGCTCCTCCGTTGCGAACGCCCGCCTCCGGCGGGCGGCGATTCATTCTACTCGCTTCTGCGAATTGTAGCACCCAGCGTCTCTTGCAGCGCCTGAATGATTCGGCGGCTGCACTCGGAAAGCTCCGCTTCCGTCAAGGTGCGGTCCATCCGCTGCAGGGTGACACGCAACAGCAGGCTATAGTGTCCGGGCTCGATGGCCCCGCCGCGAAAAATCTCGACGGGCTGCAAGCCAATCAGCTCCGAGAGGCCCAGGCCGGCAAGGCACTGCCGCACCGCGTCGAAGGCAACGCGGTCCGGAAGCACCACGGAAAAATCGCGTTCGACGGCGGGAAAACGGGAAAGCGGGAGCGCCTGGGGCACCGGCAGCGGGAGGGAATACAACGTCTCCAGGAACAGCTCTCCCAGGAAGACCGGTCGGCGCAGCTTGCGCCTCTCCGCTTCTTCCGGATGCAACTGCCCGAAACGCGCCGCCAGTTGGCCGTTGAGCAGCAGACAGGCGGAATGTCCGGGGCGGTAATAAAACGGCAGATCCCCGGCAACGCATTGCCCGTTCTGCTTGGCGAATAATCCCACGAGCTGTTCGACGTCTCCCTTGATATCGTAGAAACTGAATGCGGAAGCGGGCCGGTCAATGCCCCCCTCCACTCGGTCGCCCATCGCCGCCAGCGCCGCCACCGGGGGCTCGCGGTAGGCGGTTCCCTGGCGGAGGTACAGGTTTCCGATTTCAAAGAGCTGGACGTTCTCCTGGCCGCGATTTTGATTCCATTGCAATGCCTCGAGCAGTCCGGGAACCAGGCTGGTGCGCAGGACGGCCGCTTCTTCGCTCAAGGGATTCGAAAGCGCGATCGGCGGAGCTTCTCCGTAGGGTTCCACCGCCCGGGAGACCAGCACCAGCGAGATCGTTTCGTCATAGCCCAACCCCAACAGACGGGAGCGAAGGCGCTCTTCTTTCTCCGCCTGAGGGGTGTTGTGCGAGGCTTCCCCGGCGGCGGCCGGCAGCCGCAGCGGAAAGCGGTCATAGCCGTAGTGGCGCGCCACTTCCTCCACCAGATCGATCTCGCGCGCCACGTCAACACGGTAGGAAGGGACCAGGCAGATCCATCCCGTGCGGCCCTTGGCGCGGGGATGAAACCCCAAGGCGTACAGGATGCGCTCGATTTCTTCGGCGGGAATTTCCACTCCCAGGTGGCGTGCCAGTTCCCAGCGGTGCAACAGCACTTGCTGCCGGGGCGCCGGCCGCGGATAGGCATCCACCAGCGCCGGATCCACCTGGCCGCCGGCGAGTTCGCGGATCAACTCGATGCAGCGGGCGGCGCACGGCAGGGTGGCCTCGATGTCCGCGCCGCGCTCAAATCGGTGCGACGCTTCGGTGTGCAGGCCCTGCCGCTTGGCGGTTCGCCGTATGGCGACGGGATCAAACCAGGCGCTTTCGAGCAGGACGTTTTTCGTGGTCGTAGAAATCTCCGTATCCTGTCCGCCCATCACCCCGGCAAGCGCCACCGCGCGGCGGGCGTCGGCGATCACCAGGTCATCCGAAGTCAGCACGCGCTCCGTGCCATCCAGCGTGGTCAGGCGCTCGCCCGCCTCCGCCCGGCGCACCACGATGCGGCCGCCTTCCAGCCGATCCAGGTCGAACGCGTGCATGGGATGGCCGTAGGCCAACAGCGCGTAGTTCGTTGCATCGGCCACATTGTTGATGGCGCGCACCCCGGCCAGTTCCAGGCGGCGCGCCAGCCACTCGGGCGACGGCTTCACCTCCACGCCCCGAATCAGCCGCGCCGAATAGCGCGGACACAGGTCCGTGGCGATGATCTCCACGAGGTCGTCCTTGCGTCGGCCCGCGCGCGGCCGGGCTTTGAAGTTTTCAATTCCCGGGGCCGCGGGAATCGTGAGCGGCAGCCCATACCGCGCGGCCACTTCCCGCGC
>DATMAF010000061.1:0-2481 GCA_035560315.1 Terriglobia bacterium
GGCTCAGCGTCTCCCGCCACAGGGACACGATCGTATCATTGGTGCGCGCCGCCTCGGAGCCGCCTTTCAGGATGACGGCATTGCCCGACTTCAAGGTCAGCGCGGCCACCTGCGAGATCACTTCCGGGCGGGCCTCAAACACGATCCCCACCACCCCCAGCGGACAGGTCTCTTTGTAAAGCACCAGACCGTCGTCCAGTTCCATGGCCATCAGCCGCCGGCCGAGCGGATCGGGCAGGCGGGCCACGCTCCGGAGATAGGCGGGCATCTTGGCGAGCTTGCTTTGATCGCCCAGCCGCGCCAGCATCGCGGCCGACATCTGGCCGGAGGAAACCAGCGGCGCTGCCGCGCGGCAGTCCTCGGCGTTGGCCGCCAGAATGCCTGGCAGCCCCTCCTCGATGGCATCCGCCACCGCGGACAGAGCCGCGTTGCGCCGCTCATGGGGCAGCTTGGCAAGCAGGCGGGAGGCCGCCCGGGCGCGGCCGGCGATTTCCGGGACGCTCGGCTGTGCTGCGCGCGCTGTCCGAGGCGCCAGTTTGGGAGCCTGTGCGCTCATGGCTGCATCAGCACGATGTTATCACGCCGCACCACGATGCGCGAGGAGGCCCCGCGCTTGCCCAGAGCCGCCTCCACCTCGTGGCTGGCGCATGCGGCGATGCCGCGGGCAAACTCCTGTCCCGCGCCGTTGACGATGCTCACCACGTCTTTGGGGGCAAAATGGCTCTCCACGCGCACGACGCCGGAGGTCAGCAGGCTCGCTTTGCCCTCGGTGAGCGCCCTTTGGGCGCCGGAGTCCACTACCACGCGCCCCTGCACCTCGGCGGCGAATGCAATCCAGCGGCGCTTGCCACGCATCCGCTGCGACGGCAGGAACGCGGTCCCCACCGGCTCGCCGGCAAAAATGCGATCCAGCACGTGGGGCACGGAGCCGTTTGCAATCACGGCGGTGCCGCCGCACTGCATGGCGATCCGGGCAGCCTCCAGCTTGGTGAGCATCCCGCCGCGGCCGCTCGGGGAGGGGCCCGCGGCCAGCCGCTGCAACTCCGGGGTGATTTCCGCGACGATCGGAATCGTCTCGGCCGCGGCTCCCGCCCGCTTCCCGGAAGAGGCCGGCGGACGGCGCAGCAGGCCGTCCACGTTCGTCAGCACGACCAGCGTGTCGGCTTCCAGCCCGCTCATCACCAGCGCCGCCAGGCGGTCGTTGTCGCTGAAAACCGGCTCCCGCCCGCGGGCGCCGATCGGCGCCAGCTCGGAGGTAGATACGGTGTCGTTTTCATTGATGATCGGCAGCGCGCCGAACTGAAGCAGCCTCTCGATGGTGTGGCGCAGATTGGAGTAGCGTCGCCAGACGGTAAAGTCGTCCTCGGTGAGCAGCACTTGGGCCACCTTGACCGACCACTCGCCAAACAGCCGCTTGTAGGCCTCCATCAGAAGGCTCTGGCCCACCGCTGCGCAAGCTTGCTTGGTCACCAGGTCTCCCAAACGCGAGGGATGCAGGCCCAGCCACGCCCTCCCTAATCCCACGGCTCCGGAAGAGACCAGCACCAGGCGGCGGCCGGATTTCATCATCCCCGCGATGGAGCGCACCAGGGGGCGGACGCGCTCGGCGCACAGCTCCCCTTCCGGCCCCGTCACGACCGCCGTGCCGACTTTGATCACGATTTTTGAAGCCCCGCGCAGCCTTCGCGCGCGCTCGCTTTGAAGCTGCGCTTCGTCCGGCATCTGCCTCTCCCTCGGAAGGGGTTTTTCCGCATCCTGGCGTGCGGCGAACAAGCACAAAGTATAGCGCGATGGCCTCCCCCCAGCCACGTTTCCCGCCGGGGTGAGCAGCGCGGCCGCGGCCATTCGTGGTACAACAACTGGTTGCCCTATTTTTCGGAAGAGGTATTCCGCATGACTGGCAGCATTGCTCCGATCCAATTTCCCAAGCGTCTTCTGATGGGTCCCGGCCCCAGCGAAGTGGACCCCCGGGTTTATCGCGCCATGGCGCAGCCCGTCATCGGGCACATGGACCCTTTGTTCCTGAAATGCCTGGAAGAGCTGCAACAGATGCTGCGCGACGCATTCCGCACACGAAACACTGTTACATTCCCCATCGCCGGAACCGGCAGCGCCGGGATGGAAGCGGCGCTTATGAATTTTCTGGAGCCGGGCGATACGGCGGCGGTGATTGTGGGCGGCGTGTTCGCGGGGCGCATGTGCGAGATGGCGGAGCGCTGCGGCGCCCGGGTGATCCGCATTGAAAACCCCTGGGGCACGGCCGCCGACCCGGATCGGGTGCGGCAGGCGCTGCGCGGCCAGCCGGTCAAGCTGCTGGCGGCGGTTCACAGCGAAACCTCCACCGGCGTCTGCCAGCCGCTCGAGCCGCTGCGCCAGATCGCCCGCGAAGCCGGCGCCTTGCTGGTGGTGGATGCCGTTTCCTCGCTCGGCGGGTTGCCGCTGGAGGTGGATGGCTGGGGCGTGGACGTCTGCTATAGCGGC
>DATMAF010000062.1:0-3725 GCA_035560315.1 Terriglobia bacterium
CAATGACGAAGGCAAGCTCCGCAGCTTCGTGAACATCTACCGCAACGACGAGGATATTCGCTATCTGGATCGGGAAAAGACCGCGGTGCGGGAGACCGATGTCCTCAGCATTGTCCCTTCGATTGCCGGTGGCGCGGCGCCGGGGAGAGCGCGGGGAGCGGGCGCATGAACGGGACGAATCCGAACGGCCGGGAGCAAACAATCAGGCTGACGAAGGAAGAAGTGCTGCGCTACAGCCGCCACCTCATCATGCCGGAAGTCGGCATGGAAGGGCAATTGAAGCTCAAGCAGGCCAAGGTGCTGCTGATCGGCGCCGGGGGGCTGGGCTCGCCCTTGAGCATGTATCTGGCGGCGGCGGGCGTGGGCCGGCTGGGCCTGGTGGATTTCGACGTGGTCGATTTCACCAATCTGCAACGCCAGATCGTTCACTCCACCGCCGATGTGGGCCGCCCCAAGCTCGAATCGGCGCGCGACCGTCTGCGGGGCATCAACCCGCATATCGAGATCGTCACCCACGAGACGGCCTTGTCTTCGGCCAACGCCCTGGAACTGTTCCGCGACTACGACATCATCGCCGACGGGACCGATAATTTCCCCACCCGCTACCTGGTCAATGACGCCTGCGTGCTGCTCGGCAAGCCCAACGTATACGGCAGCATCTTCCGCTTTGAAGGACAGGCGTCCGTCTTTGCCGCCCAGGACGGCCCCTGCTACCGCTGCCTCTACCCCGACCCTCCGCCGCCGGGGCTGGTCCCGAGTTGCGCCGAGGGCGGCGTGCTGGGAATTCTGCCGGGACTGATTGGCGTCATTCAAGCCACCGAAGTCGTCAAGCTCATCCTGGGCAAGGGGCACCCTCTGATCGGCCGCCTGCTTCTGGTGGACGCTCTGGAAATGAAATTCCGCGAATTGAAGCTGCGCAAGGATCCCAACTGCCCCATCTGCGGGAAGCATCGCACGATCCACGCGCTGATCGACTACAACGAATTTTGCGGCGTCCATCCCGAACCCGCTCCGGCCCCGGGGTTGAGCGAGTGGGAAATTGACCCGGTGGAGCTGAAGAACAAGATGGACCGCGGCGAGAAGTTCGTTCTGATCGACGTGCGGGAACCCCACGAAGCCGAGATCTGCTCGATCCCGGGCGCGCGGCTGATTCCGAAGGGACAGGTGCCGGAGCGGGTTCACGAGCTGGACTCCGCGCACGAGTTTGTCATCCACTGCAAGAGCGGCAAGCGCAGCGCGGAGGTGGTGGAGTTCCTGCGCAAGGCCGGCTTCCGCAAGGTCAAGAACCTCCGCGGCGGCATTCTGGCCTGGAGCGACCAGGTCGATCCCACGGTGCCGAAGTACTGACGGATTTCGGGAGATTGCGGCAGCCGGCCGGAGAGGCGTTTCGGCGGCTGCCGCCCGCGGTCTAGCGTCTCTGGGGCATTGTCTTCCTCCGCCATTCCGGCTGATCCTGCGCAGGCGCCCAAGCACACCGCCCTTTTAGTCCTCCTGGCGACGGCGTGCGTTGCGCGGCTGTGGCTGATGCCGCTCGGCTCCAGCTTCTGGCTGGATGAAGCCTTCACGGCGTTCCTGGTTCGCCACGGCTATTCCCATCCTTCGCTGGCAGACGTCCCGCAGGCTGTCGCCTCCATTTATTATTACCTGCCAGCGGCCTCGGTGGCGGTTTTGGGCTTCTCGGAAGCCGCTTTCCGCCTGCCCTCGGTGCTGGCCATGGCAGCGGCCCTGTTCTTGACAGGGCGCCTGGCTGCCCGCCTGGTTCATCCCGCTGCGGCCTGGCTGGCGGTGTTTGCCTCGATGGCGCTGAGCGGGATCAATTATCAAGCCGCCGACGCCCGTCCCTACGCCCTGGGCACCTGCCTGGCGGCCGCCAGCTTTCTTTTTCTGGTCCGCTGGATGGATTCCGCCCGCTGGCTCCACGCCGCGCTGTTCGTATTATTCGCGAGCCTGCTTTGGCGAGTGCACCTCATCTACTGGCCCATGTATCTCGTCCTGGCCTGTTACGGCGTCCTCCGTATCGCGCGGAAAGAAACCGCCGTTGGCTGGCGGCAGGGCGGCGCCGTGGCGGCTTTGCTGGGGCTGCTGTTGCTGCCAGTGCTGGCGACGGCCCTCCGCATCCTGCCCCAGGCCGCCGCGCATTCGTTTGGACTGCTGCCGCAGAGCAACAGTTTGCTCAATGCCCTGAAGCCGGGCCTGATGGCGTCTTGTCTGATAGGCGCGTGGCTGATCCACCGCTGGCCCTTCGGAAGCTCTTCAGGCGCTGCGGGCTCGGCGAAGCCGGCACCGCGTCAACTCTCCGGCTCGGCCATGGTTCTGATTGCGGGCTGGTGGCTGGCGCAGCCCGCCGGCCTGTTTGCCTACTCGTGGCTGAGCGGGAACAACGTCTTCCATTACCGCTATCTTTCCGTGGCGCTGCCCGGCGCGGTGCTGGCCGCGGTGCTGGCGGCCAGCCGGTTTCTTCCGGCCCATCGCTGGCGCCACGCTGCGGGGCTGATGGCTCTTGGAGTGCTGCTTACCCAGGGCCAGTGGCAAACGGCTTGGCCGCGGCATGATCCGTCGGACTGGCGCGGCGCCGCCCGGAAGGTAAACCAACTGGCCGCTTCCCCGGCCACGCCGGTCCTCTGCCCCAGTCCCTTCCTGGAGGCTCGTCCGCCGGCCTGGACTCCGGACTATCCGCTGCCGGGTTTTTTTTACGCGCACCTGGATCCGTACCCGATTCGCGGCCAGCCCATCCGGCTCCCCTTTGAACTGTCGCCGGAAGCGACCGGATACATCACCGAACTCCTGCGCCAGCGGCTGACATCGCAGGGTCGGTTTGTTCTCTACGGCTGGAACCAGAACGTGCTTCCCTGGCGCGAGTGGTTCGCGGCGCGCCCGGAACTGGCCGGCTGGCGACCGACGACGTTTGATTCGTTTGGCGATGTCTGGGTGGTACTGTTCGAGCGCGCCCCGCCGCCCGGATCGGCCATCCGCTGAGCGGTGGAGCCAGGGCTCGACAACCGCGGCTGGTAAGAGGCACAATGTTCGCCATGGACAAACAGCATCTCGTGATAACCGCGGTGGGGCCGGATCGCGTCGGTCTGGTGGAGCAGATCAGCCAGTTTCTGCTCCAGGAAGGCTGCAACATTGAAGACAGCAAGATGGCGGTCTTCTGCGGCGAGTTCACGATCATTCTGCTGGTTTCCGGGTCGGCGGAGGGCTTGGAGCGGGTCTCGCGCTCGCTGAAGGATCTGACCGCGCAAACCGGCCTGGTGTTCTTCAGCAAACGGCCGGCGGTGCGGACCCCGGCCGCTGCCGCTTTGCCCTGTCGCTTGAAAGCCTCCTGCCTGGATCATCCTGGCGTGGTGCATCAGCTCAGTTCCGTATTGAGCCGCCTGGGCGTCAACATCGAATCGCTGGAAACCAGCACCGAGGAGTCCGCCATGAGCGGCACTCCGATCTTCGGCCTGGATGCGCGGTTGTCCGTCCCGGCGCAGGTGAACCTGCACGCCCTGCGGCAGGAACTGGATGAGATCGGCCGGCGGGAGAACATCGACATCGAGTTCTCGCTGTTGCCGCGCCCCTAAGGGCGCTCCCCACTGGCTGCGGCCATTGCGGTCGCCCGGCGAGAAATCGCGCGCCCCTACTCAATCTCCAGGGAAACCAACTGGAACTGCGGAAGCTGAATGTTCCATGACGCCGGAGGGCGATCCAGGCGGATCTGAAAGGGGCGGGTGGCGCCGGGC
>DATMAF010000063.1:0-16686 GCA_035560315.1 Terriglobia bacterium
CCATCGCGATGGTGCGGCCTTCCATCGTGGAGTCGTCCCTGGAAGAGCCGTTCCGCGGCTGGAATGAGGGGATCAACACCTCGGCGCCGCTTTCCTACCTGCTGGGCACGTACTTCCGGCAGCTCCCCTCGAACGAGCGCAAATGCCTGGATGTGATTCCGGTGGACCTGGTCTGCCGGGGCCTGTCGCTGATCGCCGCCGCGCTCATCGAACGGCGCCACCAGCCGCTGTACCAACTGGCCACCTCGGCCAGCAATCCCTGCGACATGCGCCGCTCGATTGAGCTGACCTGCCTGGCGCACCGCAAGTATTACCGCTCGCAGGAAGGGTTTGAGGCCTGGCTGCGTTCCCGCTTTGACACCATCCCGGTCTCCAAGAAGCGCTACCAGCGCTATTCGGCCCCGCGGCAGCGGGCGCTGCTGAAAGCCATCCAGAAAACCACGCCGCCTATTCCCTTTTTGAAAGCGCCGGTGGCGCGCCGGGAGCGGACCCTGGACCGGGTGGAAAAAATCATCGAGTTGTACGAGCCGTTTATCCTCCATAACGATCATGTCTTCGAGGCGGAGAACGTGGAGCGGCTCTCGTTCGCACTCCCGCCGGAAGAGCAGCGGGATTTCGGCTACGATCCCCGGGCGATCGACTGGTGGGACTATTGGATCAACGTTCATATTCCGGCGCAGCGCAAGTGGTCGTACCCGCTGATCGAGGGCCGCCCCCTGGAGGCCCGTCCGCCACGCGTCTTTCATCTCTACGACTCACCCGCCGCTCGGGAAGCCGCCCCCGGCGACGCCCCGCCGGAATCGCTTGACAAGCCAGTGGCAACATGGCCATCTTCCTGACGGGATCCACCGGTTACGTTGGCTCGCATGTGGCGGCCGGCTTGTTGGAGCGCTCAAACGAACCGTTGCATTTGCTGGTTCGCGCCCAGGACGACCCGGAGGCCGAGGAACGCCTCTGGCGCGCGCTGCAAATGCATTTCGATTTTCCCCGCTTCCATCATTACCTGCGCACGCGCATCGTCATTTTCCGGGGCACTTTGACCGAACCGCTCTTCGGCCTTCCCCCGGAGCGGTACCGCCGCCTGGTCGGCTCCACCGCTTCCGTCATCCACTGCGCTGCTTCGCTGAACCGCAAATCCGAACGCGCCTGCCTGAACGTGAACCTGCGCGGGACCCTGGAGGTCGTGCAACTGGCCCTGCGCGCCCATCGGGACCACGGCCTGCGGCGGTTCAGCCACGTCAGCACCGTGGCGGTGGCCGGCGAGCGCTCCAATGAAGTGGTGCAGGAGGACCGCGCCGTGGAGTGGGACCGCGCCGACTACGATCCCTATGCCCGCACCAAGAAGTTCTGCGAGCACATGATCCGCCAACTGCTGTCGGACGTCCCCCACACCATTTTCCGGCCCAGCATTGTGCTGGGGCACAGCCGTCATGGGGAAACGACCCAGTTCGATATGGCGCGCGCCTTCGTGATCCTGGCCGGCCTGCCGGTGCTGCCCTTCCGGCCGACCGACCGGCTGGACATCGTTCCGGTGGATTACGTCGCCGACTCGATTGTTTCCCTGCACTTGAAGGAGCGGCCCCACCATGAAATCTATCACCTCTCCGCCGGAACGCAGTCGCAGACCTACCGCGACATCACCACGCACCTGGCGCGTTCCCTTCGCCGCCGCCCGCCGTTGTTCCTGCCCGCGCTGGAGCGCCCGTTTGCTTCCCTGATTGGCTGGCTGTCAGGCATCCGCGGAGATATCGGCTACGGCGCGACGCTGCTCAAAGTGTTTTTGCCCTATCTGCTCTGGAATACCGTGTTTGACAATTCCCGCGTCGTTTCCGAAACCGGCCGCTCGCCCGCCCCGTTCACGGACTATTGCCTGCCGCTGCTGCAATTCAGCAAGGAGCACAACTTCCGTTACCCCTACCGGGAATGGCCCGGAGCCGCCGGAGAAACTTCGCAATGATGGATCAGGTGCTGGAGCTCTGGGTGGGCAGTCTTATCGAGTGGTCCAAGGCTTGCTGGATGCTCGGCGGCGGCCGCCACTGGCAGCCGGGAGCTCCGCTGGAACTCCTGGTGGTGGCTTACAACGGCGCCCGCAACACGGGGGAGGACGTGCGGGTGGAGGAGACCGTCCGGCAGATTCGCGCCATCCTGGGAGAAAAAAATGTGCGCCTCAGCGTTCCGACGCTGAACTTCGAGCTGACGCGCGGGTACTTCGGCGACGCCCGGCAGGTTCTGTTGCCCTATATTTTCCCTCCCTTCCTGTCGCGCGAGGTGCCCCGCTACGACGGCGTGGTCGCTTGCCTGGGTCCCACCTTCAGCACCAAGTTCGCCAGCGCCGTGAACACGCTCATGGCCGGCGCTCTCGGCATTGCCGCCGCGCAGAATAAATTATCGGTGGCCTATGGAATCGAGGCTGGTCCGATGGACCGCTTGCTGACCGCGATGGTGCGCCGCTATTGCAGCGACTCGCTGGTCGTCACGCGCAACGAGGCGTCGCGCGCGGCGCTGCGCCGTCTCAACATCCCCACCGAACTGGGCACCGACACGGCCTGGACCTTCGAGCCGCGCGGCCTGGAGTATGGCGCGAGGGCACTGCGGGACGCCGGCTGGGATGGCCAGCAGCCGGTTCTGGCGCTGTGTCCCATCAATCCCTTCTGGTGGCCGGTCAAGCCGTCGCTCGTCAAGTACCTGGCGCGCGCGGGGCTGGGGCTGTACCGGGAGAGCCACTACCGCTCGATCTACTTCCACCATTCCGGCGCCCGGGTGGAGGCCGCCTTCAATCGGTACCTGCAAGCCTTCGCCCGCGCCGCCGCCGCCTTCCGGCAGGAGTACGGAGTATTCCTCGTGCTGGCGGCCATGGAACGGCTGGACCGGCTCGCCTGCGAGCGGCTCGCTGGCCTGCTGGGCGGCGCTCCGGTCTTCGGCTCGGACGCCTACGATATGTACCAGTTGGTTGGCATTCTTCGCGCCTGCCACTTCATGGTCTCTTCGCGCTTCCACGGCATTGTGACCTCCATGCCCGGCCTGGTGGTCTCGGCCGGCGTTACCATGGACGAGCGCATCCGCAATTTGATGCGGGACCGCGGCCAGCCGGAACTCTCGCTGGAGGTGGACGATCCCGATCTTGAGGAAAAACTGCGGCACGTTTTGCGCCTTCTCTGGCGCGACCGGGACGCCATCCGCGACGGCATCGGCCGGACGGTGGTCAAAAACCTGAAGACCATGGCCCGCATGGGCGTTTATTTCGAGGCGCATGTGCAGCGGCGCTACCCGGAGTTTCCGGTCCGCGACGGCCGGCGCTGCTGGGAGGAATACCTGCCCCCGCTCAGTCCGGCTCTCCGCAGGCTGGTGGAGACATACGGCGGATGAATTTTCTGGAGAACATTTTTCATCACCTCGGAGAGTCGGCGCAGCGCCCGGTGCTCCAGGAGATGCGCGCCGAAGGGGTGGTCCGCGCCACCGGGGGCGATCTGCTGACTGAAATCCAGGCGGCCCGCTCCTTCCTGCGCCAGGCGGGATTCCGGAAGGGCGACCGTTGCGCCTTGCTGGCCGCCAACAGCATCCGGTGGGCGGCGCTGGACCTCGCCATCCTTGCCGAGGGGGGCATTGCTGTTCCGCTCTACGCCCGGCAGGCTCCCGGCGAACTGGCCGCCATGATGGAGGATGCCTCGCCCCGCCTGATCTGCTGCGGCGACGGCGCGCTGCGCGACGGCGTTGTTCAGTCCTGGCCGGACGCTCCGCCTTGCCACGACCTGGAGGAGATTTTTTCCAAGCCCCTCCCGGACGCCGCCGCGGTCGGGCCGCCGCTGCCGCTGGCCGACGGCGATCCGGTGGCCATCATTTATACCTCCGGCACTTCGGGGGAACCGAAAGGCGTGGTGTTGACAGCAGGCAATCTCAATCACATCCTGGCCTGCACCACCGCCCGGCTGAACCTTCTCATGGGAGAGCGCACCGCTCCCGAGCGGGTCCTTCACTACGCTCCCTTCTGCTTTGCCGCCTCCTGGATCTTGCTGCTCTCCTGCCTCTCGCGCCGCAGCCTGCTGAGCCTCTCCACCAATCTGTCCAATATCGCCAGCGAGTTGCGGCAGGCGGCGCCGGACTATATGCTGAACGTTCCCGTGATGCTGGAGCGGATGCGCGCTAGAATTGAAGAGCAGGTGGCGCAGCGCGGGGGAGCGGTTCGCTGGTTGTTTCGCGCCGCCCGGCGGGACTGGCAGCGCGGCGGAAGCGGCGTGTGGCTGGGGCTGGCGCGGGCCGTCCTCTTTCCGGCCATCCGCAGAGCGATCGGCCCGAACTTGCAGGCGCTCATTTGCGGCTCGGCCCCGCTGCGGCCGGAAACGCAGGAGTTTTTCTGGATGCTGGGCCTGCCCGTTTTGCAGGTGTATGGGTTGACGGAAACCACCGCCATCTGCACCATGGACACGCCCGGACGGATCCGGCCCGGCTGGGTGGGAACGGCGATTGAAGGGACGGAAATGAAACTCGGCCCGGGGGAGGAAATCCTGGTGCGCGGGCCGCATCTGTTCGCCGGCTACTGGAACCGCCCGGAAGCGACGCGCGAGGCAATGCGCGACGGCTGGTTTCACACCGGCGACCAAGGCGAGGTTTCCGCCGACGGCTACTGGCGCATCACCGGGCGCATCAAGAACCTGATCGTGCTGGCTTCCGGCCACAATGTCGCCCCCGAACCGCTCGAGGAGAAACTCCTCCACGCCATTGCCGGCGCGCAACAGGTGATGTTGGTGGGCAACGGCCGCAGTTTTCTGGGTGCGCTCATCACCGGCGCCGTCGAGGAGCAGAGCGTGCGAACGGCGCTGGAGGCGCTGAATGCCACGCTCCCCCATTACAAGCGGGTCCATGCCTTCCTCCGGATCGGCGAACCGTTCACCATCGAGAGCGGCTTGTTGACGGCCAACGGAAAGCTCAAGCGGGACGCCATCGCCCGGCGCTATCGGGACGAGCTGGAAGCGATGTACCGGAAGCAAAACGCATGAGATCGTTTGCAGGCGAGGCTGTCTCCTGGAATCTGTCGGGGAGCGTGGTGGAGCTGACGCTGCACCGCGCCCCGCTGAACGAGATCGGCACGGCAACGCTGGCGGAGCTGGAGCACTTCGCCGCCGCCCTTGCCGCGGTCTCCGCCGAGGCCTCCGCGCTGCTCATCAGCAGCAGCCTGCCAGGGGGCTTCAGCGCCGGCGCGGATCTCCGGGAGCTGTTCACGCGCTCGGAACAGGCCAGTCCGCAGGAACGGATGTCGGGGGTGCGCGACTTTCTGGAACGCATCCACCGCGTGATGACCGCCATTGACTGTTCGCCGCTCACCACCATCGCGGCCGTTCATGGCGTTTGCTTCGGGGGGGGATTCGAACTGGCGCTGGCCTGCGACCTGATGATCGCCGACAAGACGGCGCGCTTTTGCTTCCCGGAACTGCGGCTGGGGCTGATTCCGGGCTTCGGTGGCATTCCGCGGCTGAAGCGCGACGTGGGCAATGCCGTGGTGCGCGACCTCCTGCTCACCGGCCGCAGCATGAACGCCGCCAAAGCCCAGGCGGCCGGACTGGTCAGCCAGGTGGCGGCCGAGGGCGCGGCGCTGCGCGTGGCGCGCGCCACCGCGGCGCAGATCGCCAAGTTTGACCGCGCCACCAGCGCCGCCGCCAAGCGCTTCCTCAAACCCATCCCGGAAGCGGAACTGCAACGGGAGCGGGAGCTGTTTTGCGAGCTCTTTGCCCGGCCGCTGGTGCAGGAGGCGCTGCGCAAGTTTGTGCAGAGCGCCAGCGCGCTTCCTTATCTGCCCTGAGCCGCGGATCCGCGACGACGCCGGAAGCCGCACGCCAGACACGGAGTGGAACGGAGGACCATGGCGACGTTGGAGCAAACCCTGGAAGAGATTCTGAATCTGGCCGCCGGTTATTTCAAAGTTCCGCGGGCGGAACTGTCGCCGGACGACGATTTTTTCACGAAGCTGGGCATCAACAGCCTGCAAGCACTGGAGTTGCTGACGCGGCTGGAAGGGCATTTCCACATCGAACTGCCGGATTATGAACTGCAAGGCGTCAGCGATTTCCGCACCTTGGCTGAGCGCATTCAATCCCGACTGTAATGCTGGATCTGCATTCATACCCGTCGCTCGGCGCGGCGCTCGGCGCGGCACTGGAGCGCTGGGCCGAGGAAACCTGCCTGATTGAAGCCGACCGCGAGCGCGAGAATTGCCGCTACACCTACCGGCAGTTCCAGCAACGCGCTTTGTTGCTGGCGGCGGCGTTGCAGGAGCGGGGCTTTGCGGAAGGAAGCCGCGCGGCGATCCTGATGAGCAACCAGTCGAAGTGGCTTCTCTCGGCCTACGCCTTTCTGTACTGCGGCGGCGTCCTGGTTCCCCTGGACTACAAGCTGAGCGCGGCGGAGCAACTGGCGCTGCTGCGGCACTCGGGGGCACGATTTCTCGTGACGGAATACTACCTGTGGCGCGCCCTGCGGACGACTCCCGGGTTTGCCGAGTGGAAGCCGCAGGCGGTGCTGGTCACCGAGGCCCCGGCCGGGGCGGACCTGGGCGGCGCGCTCCGCTGGGAGGAATGCCGGGGACATGCAACGCCGGACTTTGTCCCGCGCAGCCGCAAGGACTGGGCCGCCATCGTGTACTCTTCCGGCACCGGCGGCCGCCCCAAGGGGTGCGTGCTGACGCACGACAACTACCTCGAACAGTGCCAGTCGCTCATCGCGCTCTATCCCTTTTCGCCCGGCGTGCGCTATCTCAGCATTCTGCCCACCAATCACGCCATCGACTTCATGGTGGGATTCATCGGACCGTTTCTGTGCGGGGCGGCTGTGGTCCATTTGCGGACGCTGCGGCCGGAGTTTATCCGCGACGCATTCCGGCGCTACCGCATTACCTACATGGCGCTGGTCCCGTTGGTGCTCAAGAATCTGGAGCGGGGAGTGCGGGAGCGTTTTGCGGCCCTGCCGCCGTTGCGTCGCTGGCTGCTGGAGCGGTTGATCGGACTCAACCGGTTGCTCACCCGGCGTCGTCCCAACCTGCGCCTGAGCCGCTTCCTGTTGCGAGACATCCACCAGGCATTCGGGGGGGAGTTGCGCTGCTTGTTTGTCGGCGGAGCGTTCACCGAACCTGAAACACTGCAATTTTTCTATGACTTGGGAATCCCGGTTGCCAACGGCTACGGACTGACCGAGGCGGGCACCGCCATCACCTTGAACGATTTGAATCCCTTCCGGGCCGATACGGTCGGCAAGCCGCTGCCGGGCGTGGAGTTGCGCATCGTCAATCCCGACGCCGAGGGGGTGGGCGAAATCGCCGTGCGCAGCAGGACGGTCATGTCGCACTACCTGGATGAGCCGGAACTGACGGAGGAAACCATCGTCGACGGCTGGCTGATGACCGGCGACCTCGGGCGGGTGGATGCGGCCGGGCATTTGCAGCTGTTCGGGCGCAAGAAGAACATGATTGTCACGGAAGGAGGCAAGAACGTTTATCCGGAAGACATCGAGAGCGCCTTCCAGGGGATTCCGGCCAAAGAGTTTTGCGTTTACGCCGCCAACTACCTCTGGCCGCGGCGGGCCCCCGCACAGGCCATGAGCGGCGAACAACTGGTCCTGGTCCTCCACCCGGAAGGCGCGGCGGAAGTCTCCGAAGCCGTGAGCCGGGAACTGGCGTTGCGCAATCGCCGCCTGCCGGACTTCAAGCGGGTTTCCGGTTACATTGTCTGGCCTGCCGATTTCCCGCGCACCGCCTCCCTGAAGCTGAAGCGCAACATTCTGGCGGAGCAGATCCGCAGCCAGTTGGATCGCTCCGAGGCGGTGAAGCCCCTGTGAAGGACGCGTTCTTTGCGGTCATCAATCCGGCGGCCGGCGCGGGCCGCTGCGGGCGTCTGGCTCCCGCCGCCCTGGACGCCTTGCGGGCCGCCGGCATTCCGATCGAGGCCGCCGCCACCCGCGCCCCGGGCGAAGCCAGCCGCTTGAGCCAGGACGCTTTTCGGAAGGGGTACCGCAAGTTTCTGGCCGTCGGCGGGGACGGCACCGCCTTTGAAATTGTGAACGGCCTTTTCCCCGAAGCCCTCTCTTCCTCCCCGGAAGAGCGACCCGCTCTGGGCTTCCTGCCGCTCGGCACCGGGAATTCGTTTCTGCGAGATTTTTCCGAGCAGGGCGCCGAATATGCCCGGCGCGCCTTGCTGGAAGGCCGCCGGCGCGACTGCGACGTGATCCGCCTCCGCCACCGCGACGGGGAGCTGTATTACCTCAACCTGCTCAGCATCGGATTTGCCGCCGACGTCGCCGCGCTCACCAACCGCCGCTTCAAGCCGCTGGGCGAGCTGGGCTACCTGCTGGGAGTGCTGGTCTGCCTGCTGCGGCTGAACCGCCGGGTGTTTCCTCTCCGGGTGGACGGAGAAACGGAGCTGGACCGCCGCCGCTGCCTGTTTCTGACATTCAACAACTCCCAGTTCACCGGCGGCAAGATGCGCATCGCGCCGCAGGCCAATAGCGGCGACGGGTGGATTGAGTTCGTCCGGTGGGGACCGATCGGACGGCTGGGGCTGATTGCCAATCTCCACCGACTCTACGACGGCTCGCACGTGAACCACCCGCTGGCCTCGCGGCGCGCTGTCCGCCGCGTGGAGTTTGATCTCAGCGGGCCGGTGGACCTGATGGTGGACGGCGAAGTGCTGCGGGCGCACTGCCAGTCGCTGGAAGTGCTGCCGGCGGCTTTGCGGGTCGTGGCGTGAACGCCATGAAGCAACTCTGGCTCATCCTGCGCAGCCTGCTGATCTGGACCGTGAGCTGGATCCATTTTGTCGCCGGGACCGCGGTGTTGCTCCTGGTGGCGGCGTTCGTGGATCCGCGCAAGAGTGATCCGTTGCAACGGCAGTTTTGCCGCAACATCGTGTGGCTGGCGGGCGTGCGGTTGCGCGTGGAGCGCGCCGCCGGCTTCGATCCGCGCCGCACCGTCATTTTCCTCTCCAACCACGTGAATCTCTTCGACCCCTTCATTCTGTACGCCGCGATCCCGCAGTATTTCCGGGGCTGGGAGCTGGAATCGCATTTCAAGATTCCCGTGTACGGATGGCTGATGCAGCGGTTCGGGAACATTCCCGTCGCGGTGCAGCGAACCCCCGGCCAGTTGCGGCGGCTGATCAAGCAGACGCGCCAGGCGCTCGACAACGGCACCAGTTTGGTTGTGTTCCCGGAAGGAAAGCGCACCCGGGATGGCCGCGTGCAGCCGTTTGAAACGGGCGTTTTTCGGATCCTCCGCGACCTGGAGGTGCCCATCGTCCCGGTCAGCATCGTGGGCTCCTTCGCCTTTAACCGCAAAGGCAGCTACCTGCTGCGGCCCGCTACCGTCGTCGTCCACCTGCACCAGCCGATTGAGACCAAGGGCCTGAGCCCCGCCGAACGGGACGCCTTGCCGGACCGCGTTTATCAGATCGTGTCGGCGCCCGTGCATGCCGCGATGCAGCCCTCTGCCCCCGCTCGCCCGCCCGTTTCCGTTCCCTCGAAGGACAGGGCCTGATCCGCCGGCAGCCGCCGCGGATGCTGCCGCAGACAGGGCGGGAGGCCGCTTACAGTCTGCGCGCAACGTTGGGAAAGCCTTCCCACACCCGGACACCGCAGAAGTGGCTCCCTTCGGTGCAGACGGGTTGCGCCACCCCGTGCCGCAGGACACAAGGCGGTCCCAGGTAGCGCGCCAGCCGCGGATGCAAGCGGCGCACCTGCTCCAGCTCCTCCATGGAGGCGAAATAAATCTCTTCCTGGGCGTTAAAGCACGTCCGCATGGTCCATTTGTGCATCAGATGCAGCAGCGTGCCGCTTTCCACCAGACGGACGGCCGTGGCATTGGGCAGAACGTAGGCGGCAAACTCGGCGGGGACGCCCATGGCCAGCAGCCGGTTCTTGGCGTCCCACGCTTCTTCCATCGCCTGGCGGTACAACGGCTCGGCCTGGGGGTTGCCGCGGATCAGCAGGGGAGTGATGTAGTCCGGCTCCGGGCAGTCGCTTGCCGCCAGCAGGGGGCGCGAGGCCGGCACCATGCGGTGGCGCTGGTCTTGGGAATCGGCGGTGTGGCTGAGCTTTTTCAGGAAGGTATAGGAGACATGCTCGAGCGCCCGCATCATGGGCGAGTGCATGGAGACGTTCAGCGTCTCCAGCCGGTAGGGGTTGCGCGCCGGATTTAACAGCTCCTCGAGCGCCCGGTCATCGTCCATTTGCGCGCGGCTCAGCCCCAGCACGTAACGAACCGCCTGGGCCACGACAGCTTCCGCATCCGGCGTCGCGCTCACCAGGCGGGACACGCCCCCTCCCAACTGGCTGTCAAACTCCTCCCGCGCCCGCCGCGGATCGCGCGGCGGCGCTTCGGCCAGAACGCGCCGCTCGGCGATTCGCTCTGCCGGCAGCGGCCCGGCGCCAATGCGCTCGAAAAACAGGGGGTCCACTTCCTTCACGCGCGCCACCATCTGATCCACCACCAGGGCCGTCTCGTAGGGCGTGTCGCCGGAATTGCGCATGCGGTGCAAGCGGTGCAGGACCACGCCGGAGACGGTATGCACCAGGTTGGTGAAGGCGGCGATGGGCAGGACGTAGCGGGCCACTTCGATCGCCTTCTTTTCCACCAGGCGCTCGATCCGCTGGCGGCGCTGTTCCGGAGAGCCCTCCCGAATTTTCCAGACCTCGTACAGCACTTCGCGGGTGCGGGGGGCCAGCTTCGCCGACAGTTGCCGGTAACGCTCCCAGGCCCGCTCCATGGCCTGCCAATAGAGCTGTCGCGCCTCTGCGGCGAGCGGCGGCACGAAGGCCTGCGCCCGGTCCAGCCGCACGTAGCGCTGGCTCTGCTGCTCCGAGTTATAGAACGGATGGCTGTGCAGGAAGCTCCAGACGAAATGCCGCGAGACGTTCTCGAGGCCGAACTCGAAGTGCGCGTGCTGAAAAACGGTATGGTGCCCGCCGTTGAAGGTGGTGGCGCCGATGGTCAGCCGCTGCTTCTCGGTGATCTCCTCGGCCGCAATGATCCGGGTGGAATAGCAGGTGCGCGCGGCGGCGATAGCGCCGTCAAACGGGTTGCGGAACCAATTGCGGAGCGTGACCCGCGGTTGGGTGGGCGAGTGCAACACGGGGAGAATTTCCGTCGCGCTCATGGCGCGATTCTACTCCTTCCAGACAACAAGAACGAGGAAAAGATGCGGTCGGAGGAAACCTTACGACGGCGAACCGGCAGCCGCGGCTTCCTTCTTGCGCCCGTAGCGTTTCTGGAAGCGTTCGACGCGGCCGGTGGAATCCACCAGCTTCTGCTTGCCGGTGAAGAACGGATGGCAGTTGGAACAGATCTCCAGCCGGATGTCGCCCTTGTGCGTGGAGCGGGTCTGAAACACATTGCCGCAGGCGCAATAGACAGTTACTTCGGCGTATTCGGGATGAATTCCGGCTCGCATGGTCTCCACTCCGGGCTCCTTCCGCTGGTTGCTAAAACAACAGCATAGCGCAGAGTCCGGGCGGAGGGCAAGGGCCGGCGGTTGACAGAGGCCGTGGCTTCCGGATAGATAATAGAGTTTGCCCGCCATGCGATGTCGCCTCCTCGCAAGAGCAGACGCTACATCCGCAGGACAACTGAGATCCGCTCTATGCTGGTCATGAAATTCGGCGGCACTTCGGTCGGCGACGCGGAGTGCTTCCGGAAGGTGAAACAGATCGTCGCCCGCGCCCTCGGCACGCACGGGACGGTGGTGGTGGTGGTATCGGCGATGAGCACCGTCACCGAGACCCTGGTGGAATCGGCCCGCCGGGCGCAGGCCGGCGACTCCGAGGGACTCGAAGAGAAGCTCGGCAGCCTGGAAGACAAACATCTCCAGACCGCCGACGAGCTGTTTTCCGGCCGCCAGCGCGAAATCATCCGGGAGGCGGTTACCGAGATCGCCAGCGATTTTCGCCGCCTGTGCACCGGCATGGAGATGCTGCGGGAGATTCCGCCGCGCGCCATGGACGCCGCGCTGTCGGTCGGCGAGCGGCTGTCGGCCACGCTGCTGGCGCGGTACTTGGCCGAGCAGGGAATCGCCGCGCAGTTTGTGGATGCGGCCCAGTGCATCGTTACGGATGACAACTTCGGCAATGCGCGGCCGCTGATGGAACCCACCCGGGAAATGATCCGGCGGCATCTGCTTCCTCTGCTGGAGAAGGGAATTCTGCCGGTCGTGACCGGGTTTCTGGGCGCGACGCGCGAGGGAGCCCGCACCACGCTCGGTCGCGGAGGCTCGGACTATTCCGGAGCCATCGTGGCCGCCAGCCTGGACGCGGACGAGCTGTGGATCTGGACGGATGTGGACGGCGTGCTGAGTGCCGATCCCAAGATGGTTGACAAAGCCGCGATCCTTTCCGAGCTGACATACGAGGAAGCCGCGGAGTTGTCGCATTTCGGCGCCAAGGTGCTGCACCACAAGACGCTGGCCCCGCTGGCCACGCGCATGATCCCGGTATGGATCAAGAACACCTTCGCGCCGGACAAGCCCGGCACGCGGATTGGCCCGCCCCGGCCCGACAGCGCCAAGGGCGCCAAGGCGGTCACCTCGCTGGCCCCGGTCGCCATGCTGACCCTGCGCAGCAACGGCACGCCCGGCACCACCGAACTGCTGGCGCGCGCCTTCACGGCCCTGGCTCACGCCGACGTCGATATCCTCATGGTCACACAGGCCTCCTACCAGAACAGCTTTTGCTTTCTGGCGCCGCAAGCCCTGGCCGAGCGCGCCCGCGCGTCGCTGGAGCAGGCCTTCCGGCTGGAGCTAAACCATGCCTACCTGGAGACTCCCGAGCGGCAGGACGTCGCCGCCCTGGCCTTGATCGGAGAAGGAATGCGCGGGATTCCGGGGATCGCGGCGCGGCTGTTCGGGGCGCTGGGGCGGGAACGGATCAACGTCATCGCCATTGCGCAGGGGGCCTCCGAGTCGAATATCTCGCTGGTGGTTTCGCTGGAAGACCGCGCCGCCGCGGTCAAAGCCATTCACAAGGAATTCATCGAGGCCGCCGCTGGCTAGAGCATTGCAGCAATTACTGCCGCCGGTATCCGCAGTGCGAAACCCAGGCGGAGGCGTTTTGCGGCGCAATCGCTTGGAGCGCTGGAGGGATGATCTGCTCCCATCGCGCGACGGTCCGGGATTTGGCGGCACGCAGATAGCGCTGGTTTTGGACCGGGCTTTTTCCATCGGGTGGAAGCCGGGCCAACCATAAGATGGCAGATACAGCAGTTCGGCTCCCTCGGCTTCGATCCGCTGTCAGACTCCCTCCACGGTGTGAACGCCCAGATTGTCCATCACCACCCCTGCCCCGGTCGCAGCGCCGGGCGGCCAACTGCCAGGGGGCAAAGTGGCGGCTGGCGGAATGGCCGCAGGAATCCGCCGGGCCGGCCAAATACTGGGTGGCACTGCTCGGCCGGCAGCCTCCGGGATTGCGCCGTCTGGTGCGTATCGCCTATGCATCTGTTCGCTGAGCTGCGAGAGTTTCGCCGCTTGGTCACGCGCTAGGAGTCATATCGAGAATTTCTGGGGGATGGCGACTCGGATGCATAAAATCATGCTTGCGGATTTTTTGAGTTCCCTTTAAGATACGCAGGGGCTGAGCCTGCGGTGAAGAGCCTTGGGAGGCGAATGTGGCGCACATGGGATTGCGAAACGGAGGGCTGACGGGAGTTGTGGTCCGGAAAAGATCCTCTTACTGGATCGTGGCCTGCGGACTAGCCCTTGCCAGCCTGCTGGCGCAGCCCCCTGCAAGCGCGGCGGAAAAATTTAAGGCATTCAAACTCAAGACGTTGCAGGGAGAGCAGAAGACCCTCCAGGACGTCTCCGGGAAGGCCACGCTGATCTCGTTCTTCTTCCCGAGTTGTCCCTACTGCAACGCCGCCTTCCCGGAGGTTCAGCGCATCTACGACAAGTACAAGGAACAGGGTCTCTCCGCCGTCTGGATCAACGTTTTGCCGGACGAAAATAAGAAGATCCCGCAGTGGCTGGAGAAGAACCGGTTTACCATCCCGGTTCTCATCGGCGCTTCGCAGGCCTCTCTCCAGCGCGATTACAAACTGAAGATGACCCCCACCCACTATCTGTTGAACGCCGCCGGGGAGATACTCTTCACCCACGCCGGGCATGAAGATGGTGATGAAGTCAAGCTCGAAGAACAGATTCAGAAAGCCCTGGCCCAGTAGTTCGTCGTTGACAGTGCAAGGCAGCAAAGAAGAATACCGCACGATCCAGATGCAGAGCCGTCCCCATCCCGCCCTTTCCGGCTTCACCTGAGCCTAACTCCTCGTCGCCGGTCCGTCGTCGCCACCACAGATCGTTTTCATTTTCATTGACGCTCCTCCCCGTCGTGTGCGGGCGAAATTGCGAGGAGTTAGGAGTATTTATGCCACAACTGCTTCGAAACAAGTTTGTCCTTGGTTTGTTGCTTGGGGTACTTGCTCTGATGCCCCGCCAGGCATCCGCGCAGGGCTGCATTCTCACGCGCAACACGTCGCCGGTCCTGGGAGCGCAGATTAGCCCTTACTTGCAAAAGGGAGAATGGCAGGTGGGAGCCAACTACCGGCAGTTCACCGCCGACACGCAGTACCAGCGAACCGGGCTGAGCGAGCCGGTCACCAGCTTGCGAACTAACGTCATCAGCAAGATGCGGTACATAGATTTTTCCGGCACCTACGGCCTGACGCCGCAATGGAACCTGACGTTTGATGTACCGTTCATGTTTGCCAGTTCCAACCGGGCCTTGCCGTCGAACGTGGCGGGCAGTACCCGCTACGTTCAGAGCAGCACTGGGTTTGGAGACGTGCTCGTCGGCGCCCGCTACTGGTTCCTGGACTGCGATAGCAATCCGGACCGAAATATCTCGCTCGGGTTTGGCCTGAAGACCCCGACCGGAGACAGCGAAGTTCACGACCTGTTCCCCAACGCCCAGGGCCTCGATGTGCGAGAGCGGGTGGTGGATCAGTCCATCCAGTTGGGCGACGGCGGCTGGGGCTTTTATCTCGCCTCCGAGATCTTCTGGCAGATCCAGAAGTTCACCGTGTTTGGGAGCGGCATCTATGTCTTCAACCCGCGCACCCAAAACGACACCTTTTCGCCGCCCGCCATGCTCAACCCGGTCGGCCCGTCGGCGGTGGATTCCCGCTTCCGCTACAACACCGTCAGCGACTCGTACCTGCTGCGGGGCGGAGTGGGATTTCCGTTTCCGGGGGGAATCCCGGCGGCGCTGTCCGCGGCGATGCGCATCGAAGGCGTCCCGGTGCATGATGTGTTCGGGGCCACCGGCGGATTCCGCCGGCCCGGATACTATCTGACCTTTGAGCCGGGCATCAACTATAGCCAGGGCAAGACGACCATTGCATTGAGCACGCCGCTGCGCCTCCACCAGAACGTGAAGGACGATCAGTACGGGATCCGCAGGGACTCGACGTTCGCGGATCATATGATTCTGATGAGCATCACCTACCGGTTTGGCGGGGCGGCTGTCGAGAGTCCTGCGGGGGCGCCCTAGGCGTCCTGCGTTGGTTTTGAAAGCGTTCGCTGCGCCGGCAGGGGACTTGTGCTCGTGCCGGCGCGGCCCGTAGTGCGCTTACAATAGAGCGATGGGGAAAACTCCGGAACAGCCGGCCGGTGAATGGGACGCCGGCCACATGGGATGCGGCGAGCTGCTGATGCTGCTGAACCCTCGCGTAAAGGCCCTGGCGCCCGGCGAACTGTTCCGGCTGATTGCCCATGATCCCGGCGCGAGGGAAGATGTGCCGGCCTGGTGCCGCCTGACCGGCCACCGCCTGGTGGCCGCCCATCATCCGGAATACCTGATTCGAAGAAGGGAGAACGAGTAATGCCTGGTAAATTCTGCGTCAGCATCAGCTGCGCCAAAGACAACACCGACAAGGCCACGGTGGGCTTCGTGGTCGCCAACGCCGCCGCCGGCTCCGACAAGGAGACCGTGGTCTTTCTGAGCGTGGAGGGGGTGCGGCTCTCCCAGAAGGGCTACGCCGACGATATTCATGAAGAGGGCTTCGCACCGCTCAAGGACCTGATGGAGAACTTTGCCAAGGCCGGCGGCAAGATCTACGTCTGCTCGCCCTGCTTCGCCAAGCGCAAACTGGATGACAAAAATCTGGTCAACGGGGCGGTCATCGTCGGCGGAGCCAAATTGATCGAGTTCCTGAGCGACGGCAGTCCCTGTGTCAGCTACTGAGCCGCGCCGCAAGGGGAGCCATGGAGCCGGTCGAGCGCCATCCTTACGAGCCGGACGCCAGCTTTGACGGCGGCGACCTCAACTGCGGCAACGGCCTGCTGCTGCTCATCCGCAAGCACATCGATCCGCTCGCCAGAGGGCAGTTGCTGGAGATTCGGTCCACGGAGATTTCTGTGGAGGAAGACCTGCCTTCGTGGTGCCGCCTGACCGGAAATGAACTCGTTTCCTGGACCCGGCGGGGAGAGCAGAGAAGCTTCCTCGTTTGTAAAGGATCGCTTGCGGAGCGGACCATCACCCAGCAGCCTCCCCATCGCTCGTCGGTGGAAGCGCCGGCTGTGGTCCCGGTGAAACTTCCGACGCACGTGCCGCCGCCGGCGCCCGCGCCGGAGATTGCCCCGCTTTCGGTGATGGGAATCGGAAGCTGGCCGCGTCCTCGATGGATGCTCCAAGCCATCCACGACCATCTGGAAGGGCGACTCTCGGATG
>DATMAF010000064.1:0-4149 GCA_035560315.1 Terriglobia bacterium
ACACCCACTCCTTCTTGTTCTGACCGATGCTTCTGGCCAGTTGCGGAAATAACCCGGGGGCAGGCCATCGTGCCCGCCCGTCGGCGTCCTTGCTGTAAAAACTTTCGACCGGCAGGGAGGACTGTCCAGCCGGGAACCCTCCCGGAGAGGGTGTTCCGACACGCTGCCAAGCAACGCTGCCGCCGGCTCACCGCTCAGGCGATGCCATGGGCTTTTTTGTACTCGGCCCAGTGTTCTTTGAGATACAGGAAATCTTCGTAGGTTTTGCAAAGCAGGAAGGGGTTGGTGGCAATTTCCTCGCCAATGGTGGAAGACGGGCGCACCCCGTAGTCATGCCCCGGCCAGACTTCGATCCCTGGATCGAGCCGCATCAGCCGGTGCAGGCTTTCCCATTGTTGTCGGGGGTCGCTGCCGGGAAAGTGCGGCCCGGTGCCGCCGATCTTTCCGACAAACAGCAGGTCGCCTGTGATCAGCTTGTCCTCCACCAGGACGCAGACATGATCGGGAATGTGGCCGGGGGTGTGCAGGAATCGCAAGCGGAGGCGGCCGACCGCCAGTTTCTCATTGTCCGCGACGCGGACGGCGCAGCGGTGGGAGGTGCTTTCATGCATCACAACGGGAGCGGCAGTGCGCTCCACCAGGTAATCGTTGCCGGCGACATGGTCCGCGTGCGAATGCGTGCTGATGATCCATCGGACCGCCAGGCCGTAGCGGGAGGCTTCCTGAAGCATCCGCTCCGGCAGGTAGGCGGCGTCCACGATGGCCGCCTCGCGGCTCTCTTCGTCGCCGATCAGGTACCCGAAATTGCGGTCGCCGCCGACCTCCACCTGTTCAAAGATCATCTCCCATCCCCCGCTGGCCTGGCGCCGCCGTGCGGCGCACACCCTATTATAGAGGCGGCAGTGAGGCCGTGCGGACAGCTTTCTTCGCAATTCCGGTGAAATTCCTTGACTTTATGAATGCAAAGACTTTATTAAGGCAGAGGAGGCAACTGATGTAAGAAGGGAAACATTCGCCCGCTTTTTTCCTGCCGGTGCCGTTGCGGTGCGTCTCGCGGTACCAGGAACCGGCCCCGCCCCAGGCACCAGCCGCTGGAAGGAAGCCGCGCGGTTTTCTCGCCAGAGTGCCGCTGTCTGCCGGCGCGGCCGGCAGATTGCCTCCCGTGGCTTTGCGCCACGGGATTTTTTTGCGCCGCCGGGCGTTCTCTTGCGGGGCGCCTCAGCGGGTGCGGGAGGGAGGAGAGCATGATCGTATACCTCTCGGAGTTCTTGGGAACCGCGGTGGTCGATTCCACCGGCAAGAAAATTGGCACCGTGGCCGAAGTGGCTGCGCAGCCCGGCACCCATCCTCCGCGCGTTTCCCGAATCCTGCTCCGCAACGGGAAAGGCGCTGCCGGACGCGCGGTGGCGTGGCGAGAGATCGAATCGATTGAGAGGGACCGCCTGCGGCTGCGGGTTCCCGAAGCGGCGCTGGCGGCGGCTCCCGCGGACGAATCCCTTCTGCTGCTGCGCAAGGACTTGCTCGACCAGCAGATCATCGACGTCAACGGCCGGAAAGTGGTGCGGGTCAACGATCTGCTGCTGGAAAAAAGGACCGGGCCGGAGGGCCTGGAGATGCTGCTTTCGGCGGTGGATATCGGCGTGCGCGGCGCGGTGCGGCGGCTGCTGCACGGCGCCGTGCCGCAAGCCTGGCTCCGGCAGATCGAGAAGAGCGTGCGGGAGAACACCATCCCCTGGGAGTTCGTGGACCTGATTGAGTCCGATCCCCGGCGGCAGGTGAAACTGCACATCTCGCACCAGGTCCTGACCAAGCTGCATCCGGCGGATCTGGCCGACATCGTCGAGGAGTTGGCGCCCAAGGAACGCCAGGCGCTGTTCCAGGCGCTCGATGACGTTACGGTTGCCGAAGCCTTGTCGGAGGTCAATCCCAAGCTGCGCCGCTCGATTCTGGAGTCGCTGGGCATTCACCGGGCGGCCGACATCGTTGAGGAAATGCAGCCCGACGCCGCCGCCGACCTGCTGGCCGAGTTGCCCGAAGAGACCACCACCGAGTTGCTCCAGGGCATGAACCGCGAGGAGGCCGCCGAGATCGGCGAATTGCTCGAACACGCCGAGAACAGCGCCGGCGGGCTGATGACCACCAAGTACATCGCTCTGCCGCATACGGCCGACGCGGCCGCGGCCCGCAACCTGCTCCGGAGCATCCCCGACCTGCCGGAACAATTCAACACCCTCTTTCTGGTGGATGAGGGCGGCGTCTTCATGGGCTCGGTGACCCTGGCGCGGCTGATCGTCGCACCGGAGGGCATCCAGTTGAGCGCCTTGAAATCCGAGCCGCTGCTGCACGCTGCGGAAACAGCGTCCGAACAAGATGTGATCGAGCTGTTCGACAAGTACAACCTGCTGACCTTGCCCGTCGTGGACGAGCAGCGTCATCTGGTTGGGGCCATCACGGCGGACGACGTGATTACCGTCCTGAACAAGAAGCGGTAAACCGCCGGTGAACGCCGCCGGTTGGGGGGCGTCCTTTTTCTGCGGGAACCGATGGGCAATGAACTTCCTGAAACGATGGAAGAACCACCTCCTGATTTTTTTTGCGGTGATCGGACCGGGCTTTGTGACAGCCAACGTGGACAACGACGCCGGCGGGATTTATACCTACTCGCTGGCGGGCGCGCGCTACGGCTACGCGCTGTTGTGGACGCTGGTTCCGGTGACCTTCATCCTGATTGTGGTCCAGGAAATGAGCGCCCGGCTGGGCGCCGTGACCGGCAAGGGCCTGGCCGACCTGATCCGCGAGGAATTCGGATTTCGGATCACCTTTTTTTTGATGCTGGCGCTGACGGTGACCAACCTGGCCAACGTCATGGCGGAGTTCGCCGGCGTCGCCTCCAGTATGGAAATTTTCGGCGTCTCCCGCTTTGTTTCCGTGCCGGTGGCGGCCGGATTGGTTTGGTTGCTGGTGGTCAAGGGCACCTATAAATCCGTTGAGAAGATTTTCCTGATAGCGTGCAGCTTTTATCTCTGCTACATCCTCTCGGGCCTTTGGGCGAAGCCCGACTGGTTGCTGGCGGCCAAAGCCACCGTCCTCCCGGTCGTGCAATGGGAGCTGAACTATTTAACCATGTTTGTGGGCATCATTGGCGCCACGGTAGCGCCCTGGATGCAGTTTTATCTGCAATCGGCGATTGTCGAGAAGGGCGTGGAGCAGAAGCAATACGCGCAATCGAAGATCGAGGTCATCGTCGGGTGCATGGCGGCCCTGGTCGTGGCATTTTTCATTACGGTCGCCTGCGCTGCGACGCTCCATGTCGCCGGCCGGCGGAACATTGCCGATGCCGCCGACGCCGCTCTGGCGCTGCGCCCCCTGGCCGGAGAGTGGGCCAGTTGGCTGTTTGCCGCCGGCCTTCTGAACGCCTCGATCTTCGCCGCTTCCATTCTGCCGCTGGCCACCGCCTACACGGTTTGCGAAGGGCTGGGCTTTGAAGCCGGCGTCAACAAGAAATTCCGGGACGCTCCCGTCTTTTACTGGCTCTATACGCTCCTGATCGCGCTGGGCGCCGGAATGATCCTGCTGCCGGGAGTCCCGCTGGTGCAAGTGGCCTACCTGTCCCAGGTCGCCAACGGCTTCCTGCTGCCTTTCGTGCTCGTCTTTTTGCTACGCCTGAGTAACCGATCGGACCTGATGGGTGGTCTTACTATTTCGAAGGGGTACAACGTGGTCGCCATCAGCACGGTGGTCGTCCTGATCGTGCTGACGGCCATCCTGTTGGTGCTCCAATTGCTGGGAAAGGCCTGATCTCTTTGCGGAGATTGCTACAGCGAGCCGCTCCCTACGCTCTGAGCCTGCTGCGGATCGTCGCCGGCCTGCTGTTCCTTCAGCACGGCTTTCAGAAACTGTTCGGCTGGTTCGGCGGCGAGGCGGTTCCCGCGTTTTCCCTGTTTTGGCTGGCCGGAGTCCTGGAGGTTGCGGGAAGCCCGTTCCTCATGCTGGGATTCCTGACGCGGCCCGTGGCTCTGGTGCTAGCTATCGAGATGCTGGGGGCGTATTTCATTGCCCACCACCCGGCGGGCCCCTGGCCCATCCGGAATGGCGGGGTGGTGGCGCTGTTGTTCGCGTTGAGTTTTCTTCACCTTGCCGCCGCCGGCG
>DATMAF010000065.1:0-2150 GCA_035560315.1 Terriglobia bacterium
GTCGAAACGGTGCGCGAGTTCCGCGTCATCACCAATGCCTACGACGCCGAGTACGGCCGCCATACCGGTGCGGTAGTCAGCGCCATCACCAAGTCCGGAACCAACGAGTTTCACGGCTCGCTCTTCGAGTTCCTGCGCAACGACAACCTGGATGCCCCGCGCTGGGAGACCAACGCGTTTGCGGAAGGCAAGAAGCCGGAGTTTCGCCGCAACCAGTTTGGAGCCGCCGTGGGCGGGCCGATTCTGCGCGACCGCGCCTTCTTCTTCGGCAGCTATGAAGGGTTGCGGGAGGAATTGGGCCAGACGCAGGTGTATGACGTCCCGGGCATTGCGCTGCGCAACTCCGCAACCGTGGATCCGGAAATCCGGCCGTATCTGCTGGGCTATCCGTTGCCCAACGTCATTCAGAGCAACGGCACTCTGGACCGGGCCGATGGCCGGGGCCAGTTCAGCAAGCCCATCCCCCAGGTGACCGACGAAGATTTCCTGACGGGCCGGGTGGACCTGCGCATCTCTGACTCCTCCTCGCTTTTCGGGCGCGTCAACACCGATGACGCCTCCAAATCCACGCCGGGCATGACCACCGAAGAGGTGCTCTCCAACGAGAACCGCTTCTTCACCCTGGAGGAAACGCACATTTACACCCCGGCGCTGCTCGGAAGAACGCATTTCTCCTTCAATCGCACCCGGCTGGACTCGGCGGACTTTGTGCTGCCCGAGTTCTCCTATCCGGACGGCTTTGACAGCTTCGACGGCGGGGAGGTGCCGGGACGCATCACCGTCTCGACGCTGTCGGCCTGGGGCGGCGGGAGCACCAATCCCAAGCACTACGTCCAGAACGTCTTCCAGTTCAAGGAGGATTTCTACTACAGCCGCGGCCGGCACTCGCTCAAGTTCGGAGGCTTGTTCGAGCGGTTCCAACTGAACGACATCTCCGGCTTCCATGACGGGGGCAGCTTTGGGTTCGCCAGCGTGGCGGACTTCCTGGCCAACCGGGTCAGCACCGCGAATTTCGTAAAGCCGGGGTCGGACAACGTGCGCGGCTCGCGGCAGAACCTGCTGGGCCTGTTCCTCCAGGACGACATCTCGCTGCGTCCCGGCCTGACCGTGAATCTCGGCCTGCGGTACGAGATCATCAACAGCCCCATCGAGGTCAACGGCAAGATGTCCAACATCCGGGACTTGACCGCGCCGCACATCAACACGGTCACGGAGGCGACGGTGGATATCGGCGAGCCCTACTTCACCAATCCATCGCTGAAGAACTTCGCGCCGCGCGCCGGCATCGCCTGGGATCCCTTCGGGACCGGCAAGACTTCCATCCGCGCCGGTGCGGGCGTCTACCATGACCAGATTCTGGCCGGTTCCTATCGTTCGCCGCTTGGCCGCTCCGGTCCCTTCTATGCAGTCGCCGGATTGGCCGCGGCCAATTTCACCAACCTGGGCGGGATCGATTTCCCAACCGCTTACTTCACGCAGGTCAAGGCCGGCCTGGTGGGGGCCGCGGCGCCGCAGTTTGACGGCATCGAGTGGAACATGGACCAGCCCACCGTCTACAAGTGGAGCTTCGACATCCAGCGCGAGCTTCCCGGCGGAATGACCGCCGAGGCGGGTTACGCCGGCACCCGGAGCACCCACCTGCTGCGCTCCGAGATCATGTTCAACACCACGCCTTCGCTGGAGCCTGCCAACGGGAGAGCACGCTTCATCCTGATTGCGCAGCCGGTCAATAATCCCAACTTCGACCGCGTGCGGTGGCGCACCTCGGATGCGACTTCCGACTACCACGGCCTGCGCCTGAGCCTCTCCAAGCGGTTCAGCCGCGGCTTCCAGTTCCAAACCTCCTACACCTTCTCCAAGGCGACCGACGACAGCTCCAACTGGGTGGGGTCGGGAGATTTTGGCGATGCCAACCGTCCTGCCTACCGGATGGACAAGGAGCATGCCCTGGCTGGCTTCGACGTCCGCCAGAGTTTTACCGCCAACGGCGTCGTGGAGCTTCCCGGCCGGAACCTTCCCGGCGCTGCCGGGAAGATTCTGGGGGGCTGGAGCCTGAGCAGCATCCTGCGGCTAAACAGCGGCAATCCGGTCAGCCTCAGCGCGCAGCAGGCCCGCATCAGCTCCCAATTGCAGATGCGCTTCGTCAATGG
>DATMAF010000066.1:0-2310 GCA_035560315.1 Terriglobia bacterium
CGGTGACCTCCACTCGTTCGGCCACGTCGCCCACTTGCAGCGCCAGGTTGACGACTGCATCCTGTCCGATCGCCAGGCTGATGCCAGTGCGCGTTACGCTCTTGAAGCCGGGGAAGGAAGCCTCCAGTTGATAGCTTCCCACCGGCAGATTCGGCACCCGGTAGCGTCCGGCCGCGTCGGTGGCAGTGGTGCGGGTGATGCCCGTCTCGACGTTCGTGACCCGAATCGTTGCGCCCGGTATGCTGGCGCCGCTCTCATCCCGCACCTCGCCGAGAATGCTGCCGCCGGTTCCTTGCGCCCAGGCCAGCGGCGGCGCGGCACCGGCCAAAAGCAGCAGACCCGCGAACCAAATGACGCTCTTCACCCTCTCACCCATAGCGCCTCCTTTTCCACTGCACGCTCCGGCACTTGGAAACTGGAAATCCGTTACCCGAATGTCAAACGACCGGCGGACCCTGCCGGCTCTGCGCAGGTCCGCCAAAAACACGCGCCGCGGGCCGCCCCCGCTCAGGCCGGCTGATTCCGCTGGCCGGCTACGGAGAACTTCGGATACCAGTAGGTGTCGGCTCCCGCACCGGTGGTCTTGATGCGCACGTCGAGCAGGAACGGCCTGCCTTCCTTCAAGGTGCGGAACCCCTTCAGGATCGCCGGGCGCAGCTGGTCGGTGTTGCGGACGGTTTCCCCGGCAATGCGATACGCCGCCGCCAGGCCTTTGAAGTCGACCTCGGGGTTGCCGAGATAAGAGATGTAGTCGCGGTTGGCGGCGCCGGCGGCGGTGCCTCGGGCCATGACCCGCCAGCGCGTCGCCTCGTAGCTGAGGTTGTTCAGAATCACCACCATCACCGGCATATCGTAGCGGGAGAGCGTCCAGAGCGAGTCGGATTGGCCGAACAGGAACCCGCCGTCGCCCTGAATGGCGATCACCTGCCGGTTGGGATAGGCCAAACTGACGCCGGCGGCGGCGCCCACGCCCCAGCCCAGCGACTGCCCCCGGGTGCGGCCGATCTTCCATTTTCCCTCCGGCGAGAAATCGAAAAAGCTGGTGACCCGCCCATCGTCCCCCAGCTCCGGCACCACGATCGCATCCGGTTCGGAGAGCTCGGCCAACTCGGCCATCAGCCGGTACCAGGGCACGGGCGAACCGCTCGCCTGGAGCGCGGTCTGCTTGCGGACCTTCCGCGCCGTCTCGGTGTAGGCGGCGATTCGGGCCCGCCGTTCGGCCGCCTTGGCGGCCAGCTCCGACTTGTTGGCCAGCGACTGGATGGCATCCATCAACTGCTTGGCGACCTCATCGAGGTGGCCCAGCAATGCCACACTGAGCGGGGCGTTTCGTCCGATGGCTTCCGGGTCCACGCTGGCATGGATCAACGGGATTCGCCCGGAGGTGCTGATGCCGGAGAAATCCTGCGCTCCAAAGGCGATGCCGCAATCCATCGTGGCCGGGTAGCGGTTCATGCTGCGCGGCTCGCCCACGCACAACGGATGCGCCGTGGGAAAATCCATCCCGTAACCCCGATCCAGCTTCACCGGCATACCCAGCATCTCGGCGAGCTTCACCAGCGAGTTCTGCGCTCTGGTCTGGGTTACCTCAAAGCCGACGACCATCAACGGCGAGGAAGCCTTCAGCAGCAGCCGGGCCGCTTCTTCGACGTCCTTGGCGTTGGCGCTCAGCCGCATGGGAATCTCAAAGGCCTTGCCCGAAAAGATCGCCGCCCGCAGGTTCCCGCGCTCCAGGAGATTTCGGGGGATGCGGACGTAGGTAGGTCCCATCGGAAAGACGGTCGAAATTTTTGTTGCATTGCGCACCCACTCAGGAATGCGCTGTGGCTCGTGCACCACCCAGCGCCACTTCGTGAAGGGCCGCACCGTCTCGATCCAGTCGTCCAGGTCCTCGCCGCCATCGCGGCCTTCCGACGTGCTGGCGGCGTGATCGCTGAACATGATCACCGGCGTGCGGTCCTTCATGGCGTTGTACAGATTCGCCGAGGCGTTCATCATGCCCACGCGGCTGAACATGCCGAAGGCCGGCTTCATGGTCGCCTTGGCGTAGCCGTCGGCGACCGCCACCACCTGCCCTTCGTGGGTCGCCTGGATCAACTGCAGTTGCGGGCGCGTGACCAGCGCGTCGCAGAGCGAAGCCAGCCCCGAGCCGTTGCCGACAAACAGATACTTGGCGCCGGTGGCGATGATCTGCTCGGCCAGCAACTCGCCGGCAGTGCCCTGCACTGTCCGCACCAGCGAGGGCTCCACCGGGGCCCCTTGCGCAAACGGGGCCACTGATTGCAGCGCCGACTTGGCTGCCGCCGCGCT
>DATMAF010000067.1:0-3304 GCA_035560315.1 Terriglobia bacterium
ATATGGCAGGCGAAGACAGCACTCGGAATGTTCTCACGCTCGAGGAGGCAAGCGATTTCCTCCGGTGCTCGAGGGCGCACCTGTCCAACCTAGCCAACGGCAAGGTCCCTGGAGTTCCGCCTCTGAAACGAGTCCGTATCGGACGCCGCGTTCTCTTCCGAAAGGAATCGCTGGAACAGTGGCTCCGGGAGGTCGAGGCCCAGGTGCCGGTAGGCTCGTAGAATCCCCTCGCTATTGACCGCGAACCGAGCAATACTGTCCATGCCAAACCAGAAGGCAACGCCGAAGACGCAGGAAAGGAAACCAATGCGTCGGAAGCGATTTCAACGCGGCTGTCTTCGGAAGGTGAAGCATGGCCGCAAATGGGTATGGCTCGGAAAGTGGTACGACAACGGAGTAGCGAAGAGCAAGGTCCTTGGGGCTTGCGCCCACATGACGGAGGGTGCTGCGGCGGCGGAATTGAACCGTATTCTGGAACCGATCAATCAGGGAGCGGGATTCACCTGCCGACCGCAGAACTTCAGGAGTTACGTCCAGAACGTCTTCCTTCCGCAACGGCGCAAGAAGTGGAAGGACTCGACCGACAGGACCACCACGGAACGGTTGGAGGCTTATCTGTTGCCCGCCTTCGGCGACCGCCAGTTGCTGGAGATCACCAGAGAGGAGTTGCAACGGTTCTTGGATCAGAGGGCCGAAGCACTCTCGAAGAGCGTGATCGACCATATGAGATGGGATTTGAAGACCATCTTCAAGATGGCGGTGGACGATGGGATCATCAGGAACAATCCAGCCGGGTCGCTGGTGACGCCGAGGACCGCGAAGAGACTGGAGCGTCCGGTCATGAGCAAGGAACAGGTGCAAGCGGCGCTTCAGGTGCTCGATCTCCGCGAACGGCTTGTGTTCTTGTTCGCGGTGCTGGTCGGGATTCGGCCTGGCGAGATCTTCGCGTTGCGCTGGAAGAACGTGGGTCCCCAAATGGTCAGCGTGATGGAGCGCGTTTACCGGGGCCTCCCGGACACGCCCAAGACCGAACGGGGCCTGCGCGATGCGGCGGTGCCGCCGGACATGGCCGCCGATCTTCAGACGTGGCGCGAAATCTCGCTCGATACGAGTCCGGAGGCCCTGGTGTTTCCGTCGGAACGTGGGACGTATATGTCCCGCGACAATTTTCTCCGTCGGAACATTCGGGGCAAGCTCGCCGGGATCGGCCTTGGTTGGGTGACCTTCCAGGTGCTGAGGAGAACGCAAGCAAGCCTCGGGCACCAGGAAGGGATCGATCCGAAGATCGGCGCGGACCAGCGGGGGCACGCAATCGGCGTCTCGCTGGATACCTACACCAAGACGGACCTTGCCACGCGCCTGGAGGCAGTCAGCAAACTCGAACAGGCGTTCTTGCAGAAGTCAGAGGTTCCGCTCGCTGGGCAAGCCTCTGGCGACGGGATCGCGTTATTGAGGTAAACGAGGTAACTGAGGCAGGTGGATCTCGCTCTAAGTATTTGAAAAGTTGGAGCGGGAGACGGGACTCGAACCCGCGACGTCCAGCTTGGGAAGCTGGCATTCTACCGCTGAATTACTCCCGCTCGTTTCCGGCCAAGACAGTATAGCACAAGCTGAAAGGGAAAGATCTCCTCCAGGCTGCAATTCTCGGCGCCTCTCGGCAAGGATGCATCGCTTCCGGGGCGAATGAATTGCTTAGGATGGCACCGAGCGCTCTGCTAGCAGCTGAGCCGAATTGCCCAGCGGTTGCGGGATTTTACGCTGATACCGGATGAGAAGTCCGCACCATTCCTGGACCGTCTTGTAAGTGATTAAAAACATTTGCAACGCGTTCACTTAGCTGTGGCACGCAACGTGCAAATTTCTTCCGGCTAATTGGACATTGGCGCTGCCAGCCATGCGCCGGGCGGGAGAGTTCTGTCTTTGTGCGGGCGCGCAACGCAGGATTATCACGAGCTGGGGCGGTTTTTTTTGAGACCTCTCCGAAAGCAACTGCCCAGGGTGTGCCGGTGCGCTTGACACCTTTCAAAGCGGAGTTTCCCGCGCCGCGATCGGCTTGCCGGCATGGCGGCACGGAGAGAACCGTTGCGGGCAGTCTTGCTCGGGCCGGCGTGAGGTAGCAATCCAGAGGGAGAAGGAAATGAGCGCAGAAACAAGTACACGGGGGCGGATGCTGGCGATTGTCATCTGGCTGATTCCGCTGCTGGCGGTGGCGGTCGGCATTCGCGGGTGGCTGCCCGCGCTGGCCTCCGAGCACGGCGCCGGGATTGACCGGATGCTGCGCTATCTGTTGCTCTGCGCCGGAGCATTGCTGCTGGTCGGCCACATGGCCCTGGGGTACATCTTGTGGCGATTCGGCGGGCAGGAGCGCGTTTCCTTCCGCGCAGCCACGCCCCAGCAGGAGCGCACCTGGTCCTTCATTCCCATTGTTCTGATGACGCTGATCTCCGAGGGTGGAGTGTTCGTCATTGGCTTGCCGGTCTGGGGGAAATACTACGGGCCCAGCCCCGCCGATGCGGTGGTCGTGGACATCGTGGCCGAGCAGTTCGCCTGGAATATTCGCTACGCCGGCCGCGACGGCGTCTTTGGACGCACGGTCCCGAATCTGATGAGCCTGGAGAATCCGATCGGCCTGGATGCCGCGGACCCCGCCGCGCACGACGACCTGACCTCGGTGGGACTCATGTTCCTGCCGGTCAACCGGCCGGCCCGTGTGCGCCTGCATTCCAAGGACGTGCTGCACAGTTTTTACCTGCCGTTTCACCGCGTCAAGCAGGACTTGGTTCCCGGCATGACCATCGATGTCTGGTTCGTTCCAACCCAGACGGGGGATTTTGAAATCGCCTGCGCGGAACTGTGCGGCATGGGCCATTACCAGATGCGGGGTCTGCTGCGGGTCCTCCCCGAGGAGGAGTTTCAGCGCGAACTGGCAGCAATGCCGACCTTTCGATAGTCGAGCGGCGGGCAGAGGCGGAGTACATGCCCGCGACAACAACGTGGGAGGAGAGGGAGAAAGCAAGCCATGGCCGCAACCCATGCGACGGACGTCGAGCACCAGCCGCAAAGCTTTATCCGGCGCTACATCTTCAGCCAGGACCACAAGGTCATCGGGCTGCAATATTTGTTTACCGCCGCCGCGGTCGCCCTGGTGGCCGGGGGCTTGGCCATGTTGATTCGCATGCAGTTGGCGTGGCCGAACTCCACCTGGCCAACTTTGCAGAAGCTGTTTCCGGCGGGCATGGCCGACGGAATCATGAAGCCAGAGTTCTATCTTTCGCTCGTGACCATGCACGGGACGCTCATGGTG
>DATMAF010000068.1:0-8773 GCA_035560315.1 Terriglobia bacterium
CTGGTCAACGGAAATCTTGTGCCGGCTTTGTAGCTCCTGTAGAGTCTCCTCCAGCTTGTTCTGGCGAAGGGCCGCTTCCAGTTGCGCCCGCACTTCCGCCAGCGGCCTGGCGCGCTTCTCCACCACCTGGATCAGCTCCAGGCCGAAGGCCGTCGGGATGATCTCGCTGACCTCGCCCGGCGCCAGCCGGTCGGCGGCTTGAATGATGGGCGGGATGACGGTGCGGTAATTCACAAAACCGATGTCGCCCCCGAGCGGCGCCGAGGCGGCGTCGTCGGAGTGCTGCCGGGCCAGCTCCGCAAAATCGCCGCCCGCCAGGATCTGTTGCCGCAACCCTTCCAGTTTCTTGCGGGCTTCGGCTGAGGAGAGCGGCGGCCGCGTCGGCGCGGAGGACTGCGACAGCACGCTCTCTTCCGTGCGGATCAGAATGCGGCGCAGGCGCGCCTCCTCGAACTCCTTGATCCGGGCCTGGTACATCTGCTGGAGCGCTTCTTCCGGCGCCGGGATGCTCTGCTCGATCCGCTTGCGGGCCGCCTCCGCCAGAATGCTGTCGGTGGCGACTTCAATAGCGCGGCGAATCTCCGGTTGCTCTTCGAGCCGGAGCTGGCGAGCCTGCTCGGAGAGCAGCTTCAGGCGCACCAGGTACTGCGGCAGCAAGTGGCGTCCGGGGCCGGCGTAGTATTCGCGGGTCTGCAGGGGCATCGTGGCCAGCAGCTTCTCCACGTCCCCGGCGGTGAGCCTGGCGTCATCGACGGTAACCACCACGCGTTCCGAGCCCGCCGCAGCGGCCTCTCCAGACGGCGGGGCCTGTCCGAACGCCAGCGGCGCAATCCCGCCGACGGCCACCGCCACGCGCAGCAGAACCCCTCTCCTCACCGCTTCTTCTCCTCATCCCCTGGCAATCAGTTTTGCGCCGGCTTGTTCTCCGGAAACGCGATGGCCCGCGGAACCACCTGCGCCAGGACGCGCAGATAGGATTTCACATCGTCCGGAACTGTGCGAACAACCACGGTCTGATCGTACAGAAACTCGAAGTTGGTGGAATCGAATTCGATCTCCAGATGGCCCTTCTCGCCCGGCTGGTACTCCATCTGCTTGGTCTTGACCACCAGGCATTCGCAGCCGGTGGCCACTTCGGCGATCCGTACGACATGATTCGTCACATTCTGGAAGGGAAACCGAGCCAGCCCTCGCTCCCCGGGCTTCAGCACGCCCATGCCGTAGGTGTGGCCTTCAAACTTCAACTGTTCGGGTTTGGCCGGCTCGGAGCCGCCCTTGCCCAACTGGCTTTCCAGGGTGTTGGCGGGCGGCTCCGGTATGTCGATGCGCCACTCGCCTTCTTCCATCACCCACGTGGAGGTTCGCCGCATCGGAACGGGCGCGGTCGCAAACGGAGCCAGCACGGTCAGTTCGGCCGCCACCGTGGCGCTTTTTCCATCCGGCCGGACCTCCACTGCCACCACCTTGAATCCCAGGAAGGGATTGCCAATCTGCTCGCGCAGGCGGTGCCGCGAAGCTTTGGTGACGTATTCTTCGGCGCGTGGAATCTGGCGGTTCTGCACCAGGGTGTAAAATTCCTGCACCCGGCGCTGGAGCAGGTCGGCCAGTTGCTCAGCGGCCGTGGCTCCCTGCAATCCTCCGATTTGATAGGCCGGCGCCGGGCTGGCCGCGGCTTGCCACAGGGCGAGAACAAGAGCTGCTACGGCAAGCCGGCTCCGCCCGCCAGACGCTGCCTGGCGCGAAATAAAGCAGGGGCCGAAACGATTCATTGGTTCCTCCGATCCTTGTGTTCGATGACAGATTTCTGGGCGCCGGCGCTGGCGCATGTGGTTCGATGCCGCGGGCCGGCGCCGGGGTTGCTGCTCTCCCAGCCATCCCCAGCAAGCAGCCGCGAGTGGTTTTGTTGTGCCGCCGCGGAAAATGCCCTGGGCTATATCGCTGTGCCCCGGCTGGGGCTCAAGCCATCGCGCTCTTGCAAATCGCAGCGCTCGCCCCCCTGGCCACAAAAGGCAACGAGGCGGCCCGGAAGCCGCCTCGTTGGAAGATTGGTTCTGGGACAACGACGATTACTGGGTCAACCCCTCGCCGTATGGCGGGAAGCAGGCCACGGTCTTGTCGGTGCCGCCGACGGCCGCCGAGCGGTAGTTGCCCAGCGCGTTGTTGGGAACACCGCAACCGCCCACGCCGCCCAGGATCACCGGATCCGGGATGACCAGCGCCAGATAGCCCTGGGCCACTCCGGCCGGCAAACCGGTCCCGAAGTTGTCAGTGATGAAGGCGAATCCGTGCCCGTACTGGAAGTTGCAGACGGCGATGATGTAGCCGCCCTTCCCGGCAAAGGCCGGAGTTCCTGACATGGTCGCCCGCCAGACGGAGCCGGGCTGGATGGGGGCCGTGGTTACCGTGATAACTCCGCCTCCCGAAACGCCGTTCAGCGTGGTGAGGTCGGTCGGGTAGAGGTTCACGGCGCAGGTCCCCGTCTGACCGATGGTGCCATACGGATCCGCTGAGGTGTTGGAGATCGCCAAGCCGGTGTCAACGCCGGTGGGAGCCGTGTTCACCACCCACGGATAGAGCAGGTTGGTGGTGCAAGGCGCCACTGTCAGCCACGTCGCTGCCGGGACAGGCTCCAACGGATGGTTGTAGCGAGGACGGCTCCCCGTGGTGGAGGCAGCGTCAAACATCTGCCCCTGTCCGCTGGAGGTGCCGAAATCGTTCGGGGTGCCGCTCAGCGCCACATTGGCCGCCGCCGTCAGGGTAATGACGAACCGCTCGCCGTTAATGTCGCTGACCGCCTGGTTCACAGAGGAAAATGTGTAGAGCGCCGTGTCGCCCCGGGAGGACTGGCTGACCCGGTTCAGGAACGCGCCCGTTGCGCCGCCGCCGGAATCCACCGCGCTGGTGGCGGGCCAGGTCAGCGTAACGCCGGAAGGCAGTCCGGTGATGACGATATTGATGCGGGAGTTCCGGGTTCCGCCAAACAGCGGCCGGTCGTTCGTGGTGGTGCCGTTGGTGCCGTCGGTGGTGCCTTCAATGTCATGGTCCACGAAGGCGGTGTTAAAGCCCTCGGTGACCGTAACGGTGCCGGTGCCCACGGTCGGACGGCATTGCAGAACGGTCCACGGACCGAACGCCATGGTCAGCGGATCGGCCGAGCGGGCCACCACTTCCGAGGTCGGAACGAAGGCGGCGATGGTGCTCGGGGAAGCCGTCAACTGGCCGATGATGGCGGTGCCCACCACGTTGCCCGGGCCGAGGTCGATCTGCCCGCGCACGCCGCGGATGATGATCTGATCGCCGGCCGCGAAGTTGACCGCACCCAGAACGCCGAAGGAAACCACGCCGCCCGCGCTGGTGTTCACGATGGTGAACCCGGTGGAGGGCGCCGCCGGTCCGGCCAGGTAGGTGCCGGTGGTGTTGCAGGTGGTGACGCCGCCAATCACTTCGCACACCTCAATACCGTTGGTGGTGAGGGTATTGATGTTGGCCGTGGCGAAGGTATTGTCAATCGGCGTGCCGCCATACAGGATCTGAATGGTTCCCGCCTGGCTGATGCAGAAGGCATCCGCGTTGGTGCCGCAGATGACGTCGGCGGTCAGCGTAACCTGGCCCATCACCTCCGAGCGGCCGGTGTTGGCCACGAAGGTGGGAGCGGTCGCCAGATTAAAGGTTACCGCTTGCGCAAAGGCGGAGCTTGCTCCTGCCAGAACTACCAGGACCAGCGCCGCCAGTGCCAAAGAAAGCCTCTTGCTGCAATTCATCTGATCAGTCTCCTTCTTGTGTAATCTCTCTCCCAAGTTAGTTCCGTTTTGGAGCGCGTGCTGCCTTGCGCCCCGCTCTGAATTCCACTGCACAAATCCTTGCGTCCCGGCCGACGATGCTGTGCTCCATCGCCCGAATCGCAGAAATTTTTCGTTGCGCCGCTACCGCTCGCCGATCACCTCCTCACCCGGGGTGTCTGCGGATTTCGTATAAGTCTGCGAACAAACGTCGTTTTTTATATCACCGTGCACCGCAGAAGGCAAGAGAAATTCGCCCAGTTGCGTTATCTGTAACTAGCCTTCCCCTTCACGGCAACCGTCGCCGCGCTGGTTCATTCGATTTTCTCGGATGCGGATTTCCGGGACGCGGGGAAAATACCACTCTGCTTTCCGGCTCGTCAATCCTTTTTCACCGAACCAGGCAGAGCCTCCCCCGTAATCAGTGTGGTTCAAAAACAAACGAATGGTTCAAAACAAGGCCCAATCATATGCGAGCCTTCCGGAGAATGCAAGTCCCTTTTTTAGCAATTTTTTCTTGGTACCCGGTTCCTAGGACCCCGCCGGGGAGTCTTTTTTACCGCTCCTTGCCCCGAAACACCACGGCCTGGCAGTCCTTTTGACCCCCCTGGCATGGCTATGCTATCGTCGTTCCCGGAGGGGTTGCTGCGGCATCCCCTTTCTTAGTATCGGCAGCCGGCGGGAATTCATGCACTCGGCCAGTGCCTTTTTTGAACAGCGCTACGGCGTAACGCCCTCCGACCTGGAAAAATATCTCGCAGCCGCTTTGTCGGCAGGGGGCGAGTACGCCGACCTTTATTTTGAGCATCGCGCCACCACCTCCATCTCCCTGGAGGAGTCATTGGTGAAAGGAGCGACCCAGGGGGTATCGGTGGGGTGCGGCGTCCGGGTCCTGTCCGGAGAGCGCACCGGTTACGCCTATTCGGACGATCTTTCCAGCGAAAAGATATTGCGGGCCGCCCGCATCGCGGCGCAAATTTCCAGCGGGCCGGCGCGGGTCTCGGCCGTGGGGCTGGCGGACCGGTCCCTGCCCCGCAACCTCTATCCCGTCGTGCAGGCCCCGACGGATGTGGAACTGGCCCCCAAGCTGGAACTGGTCTTCCGCGCCGACCGCGCCGCCCGCGCTTACGACGCTCGCATCTGCCAGGTTCGCGTGGGATACATGGACGAAGTGCGCTATGTCCTCAACGCCAGCTCCGAGGGCGTCGTCGCCGGCGACTACCAGCCCCTCACCCTCTTGCACGTCTTTTGCCTGGCCCAGGACCATGGCCAGAGGCAACGCGGATTCTCCGGCGGCGGCGGGCGCGTGGACTTGCAGTTCTTCCTGGGGGACAAGCCGCCGGAGCACTTCGCGCGCGAGGCCGCCCGCCAGGCCATCGCGCAGCTCTCGGCCGTGGAGGCTCCCGCCGGCGAGATGGAAGTCGTCCTGGGCCCCGGCTGGCCGGGCATCCTGTTGCACGAAGCCGTTGGGCATGGGCTGGAATCGGATTTCAATCGCAAGAAGACCTCCGCCTTCAGCGGGCGGATCGGGCAGCGCGTCGCCAGCGAGCTGTGCACCGTGGTGGACGACGGCACCATCCCCCATCGTCGCGGGTCGCTGAACGTGGACGATGAAGGCACGCCGACTGCGCAGACCGTGCTGATCGAAAAGGGGATTCTAAAGGGATACTTGCAGGACAAGCTCAGCGCCCGGCTCACCAAAGCGGCGCTCACCGGCAACGGCCGGCGCGAGAGCTACGCCCACATCCCCATGCCCCGGATGACCAATACCTACCTGCTGGCGGGCGACTCCGATCCGCAGGACATCATTCGCTCGGTCAAGAAAGGGCTGTACGCCGGAAACTTTTCCGGAGGACAGGTCGATATCACCAGCGGCAAGTTTGTGTTCACCGCTTCGGAAGCCTTTCTGATTGAAGACGGAAAGCTGACCCGTCCGGTGCGCAACGCCACCTTGATTGGCGACGGCCCGACCGTGCTGCGGCACGTCTCGATGGTCGGCAATGACCTGGCCCTGGATGAAGGCATCGGCACCTGCGGCAAGGACGGACAGTCGGTGCCGGTCGGCGTCGGGATCCCCACCGTCAAAGTGGACCGGCTCACGGTGGGCGGCACCGGCTGAGGCCCGGCGCCTCCGGAGTCGTTCCGCGCGCAGCGAGGAATCTGCTTTTTTCTCATGACAGACCTCCAACAACTCGCCCAGGATGTGATCGCCAGCGCCCTCAAGAGCGGCGCCACGGCTGCGGACTGCACCATTCGGGAAGGCAGCGAATTCCATGCCACCGTCCGCTGCGGCGAACTGGAGCAGCTCAAGGAGGCTGGTTCCAAGGCCATCGGCCTGCGGGTCTTCTGCGGCCAGCGCGTGGCCAGCGCCTACAGCTCCGATTTCACTGCCGCCGGAGTGGCGCAACTGGTGGCCAGCGCGCTGGCCGCTGCCCGTGTGACTTCGGAGGATCCCATGGCCGGCCTTCCCCCTCCGGAGGAAGCCGGCCAGATCACAGAGGACCTGGAGCTGTTCCATGAGGATGTCGCGCAGCGCGACCCGGCCGCCCTGATCGCTGCGGCGCGGCGCGCCGAGCGGGCCGCCTTCGAGTTCGACCCGCGCATCCGCAACTCCGAGGGTTCCACGTTCTCCGCCTCCGCGGGACGGAAACTCCTGGTGAATTCGCAAGGTTTTTGCGGCGAATACCGCCGCACCTCCTGCTCGCTTTCCGTTACTCCCATCGCAGTGCCGGCCGAGGAAGGCAACGCCGCGGGCATGCAGCAGGACTACTGGTACACGGCCTCCCGGCGGCTGGCCGCCCTGGAGCCGCCGGAGCAGGTCGGGCGCAAGGCGGCCGAGCGGGCTGTGCGGCGGCTGGGGGCCCGCAAAGTCCCCACCGCGCGCGTCCCGGTGGTGTTTGACCAGCGCACGGCCGGCCAGGTGCTGGGTTCGTTGTTGGAGGCCGTCTCCGGCGATGCCGTCTACCGCAAGGCCTCCTTCCTGGCCGGCAAGCTCGGGCAAACGATCGCCGCCCCATCCGTCACCGTCGTGGACGACGGCACCTTGCGCGGCGGTTTCGGCACCGTGCCCTTTGATGATGAAGGCGTCCGGACGCGCCGCACCGTGGTGGTCGAGAACGGCGTCTTGCAGAGCTACCTGCTGAACAGTTACACCGCGCGCAAGCTGGGCATGAAGACCACCGGGAACGCCTCCCGCGGATTGGCCGGCAACCCCGGCGTGGGCGCGCACAATTTCTTTTTGCAGCCCGGCAGCGCCCGCCCGGAGGAAATCATCCGCTCGGTAAAAAACGGGTTCTACGTCACCGACTTCATGGGCCACGGCGTGAACCTGGTTACGGGCGACCTCTCCTACGGAGCTGCCGGCCTCTGGATTGCGAACGGCGAACTCGCGTATCCTGTGGAGGAGGTCACCGTCGCCGGCAACCTGCTGGAGATGTTCCAGGGGATCGCCGCCATCGGCTCCGACCTGGAGTTCCGGGGTTGGCTGGCTTGCCCGACCCTGTTGATCGCGGAGATGACCGTAGCCGGAACATAAGATACGACGCGCATTCTATGGACACAAAACATATCAAGGACCGCGCCGAGCGAAAGAAGCTGAAGCGGGCGGCGCGCAAAAAACAGCCCCCCAAGCCCAAGCGGACCGAACCGCGCGGGTCACACAAGAAGAAGATCAAGAAGATGGCTCGCGGCCAGCGCAAACGCTAGGGAGTTGCTTCCCTGCGGCGCTCTGCCCGCCCGAGCCGCGCTCGGCCGCGGCGGCTTCCCCCGCCGGCCGGCGGGGTGGCCATCCTTGGTCTCGACGGAACTTGCTGACGCCGGAGAACGGGTGGATTTCATTCAGCAGTACATAGCCGCGCTCCCCAAGGCCGAGCTGCATCTGCACCTGGAGGGCGCCATCGAGCCGGAAACGCTTTCGCATCTGGCCGTGCGGCACCGGACCCCGCTGGCCGCCGGCGGCGCGGGCGCCGTCGAAGCGCTCTACCGGACGCAAAGTTTTCCGGCGTTTCTCGAAGCCTTCAAGACCGTCTGCCAGCACCTGGTGACCCCCGCCGACTATGAGTTCGTCACGTATCGCGTGCTGCGCCGGCTGGCGGAACAGAATGTCCGCTACGCGGAGATCATCCTGGCGGCGGGCGTGATGCTCTGGAAGGGCCAGAATATTGTGACCATGTTCACCGGCATCGATGCCGGAGCGCAGCGGGCGCGGCAGGAATGCGGCATCCAGGCGCGCTGGATCTTCGACGCCGTGCGCCACTTCCCCCGGGAACAGGCCTGGGAGGTGGCGCGCGCCGCGGCGGCCTTGCGTTCGCGCGGGGTCATCGGCCTGGGCATCGGCGGCGACGAGACGCGCGGCCCCGCCGGGCAGTTCCGGGAGATTTACCAGTTCGCGCGGCAGCAAGGGCTGCGGCTGCACGCCCATGCCGGCGAGACGGTCGGCCCGGAGTCCATCTGGAGCGCCCTGCAAGAGCTCGGGGCGGAGCGCATCGGCCACGGCCTGACCGCCATGCAGGACCCCCGGCTGGTGCAGCATCTGGCGGAGACCGGAACGCCGGTTGAGATTTGCCTCACCAGCAACCTGCGTACCGGGGGGGTTCAGCACTTAAGCGAGCATCCGCTGCGGCGATACTTCGAGGCCGGAGTGAACGTCTCCCTCCATTCTGACGACCCAACTCTGTTTGGCACCAACCTCAATCAGGAGTACCTGCTGGCCCACCAGACCTTCGGTTTCACGCTCGAGGAATTGCGCCGCCTGGCCATGAACTCCTTTGCAGCCTCCTTCCTTTCTCCCCCCGAAAAGCGCGCCTATCTGGCGGCTTTCGCGGCCTGACGCAGGCTGATTCTCGGAGCCCGCCAATTCTTTGCGGCCAAGGTGTTTCCGCCCGCATCCAACAAAGTGGAAGGCGAGGCGGGCGCCCTCGAGCGAAGGATCACAGGAGGGTGCTATGCGTAAGATGCTTGTCCTTATGACGCTGCTGGCCGCGGGCGCCTGGATC
>DATMAF010000069.1:0-6269 GCA_035560315.1 Terriglobia bacterium
GTGGTTTTTGCTCCACCAATTCCATCCCAGCGCCAGCCCGGTCATCGCCGCCCCAAACAGCAGGCTGACCAGCAGTGTTTCCGCCAGGGGGAGCGGAACTCCCAGGGCTTTTCGAAGGCTGGTGTCGGGGTTGAACGCCGACCCGTAAAGAATCAGCAGGTGCGCCACATAAATCAGCAGCGACTGCTCGCCGGTCGCCGCCAGCCATTGCCAGCGCGGGAGCAAACGGCTCTCCCGGAGCCGCGCGGCGGCGGCGAGGAAAACCAGTCCGCCCGTGCGCAGCAGAAAAGCCAGGGGGCTGGTTTCCCAAAACTCCCGGCTCGCCGGATGCGGCTGGAGGAGGAGGGGGAGGGATGCACCGGCGCTGAGGGCGGCGGCATACCAGCAGGACTGGCGCAGATAGGCCTCTTCGGCGTCCCGCCCGCGCGCCAGCAGGTGCCGGTATCCCCATGCCGCGCCCGCCATGGCGTAGGCGGCGTAAGGGAACAGCGGAAAGATCGAGCGGGTATTCCCGCTGAGCAATGGCGCCAGCCAGACCGGCAGATGCCGGCCGTAATCCCAGGCCAGCGGAGCCGGCAGGGCGAGGACCGCTGCGCCCAGGAGCGTGGCGCGGAAAAACCACCGCTGGTCCGGGGCCAGCCGCAGGAGGCATTGCAGCAGCAGCAGCGAATACACGATGCATTGCAAGATGTTCAGGCTGAGCAAATAGGCAAGCTGTTCGGGAGTGCCTTCCGCCAGCGTGCGCCGCAAGGTGGGAAACGTCAGTTGCAGGGCGTAGCCGGCAACGAGCACCCCGGTCCATCGCAACAACCGGCGGCGCAACGGCGGGCTCCAGCGCCGGCATACCTCCCATCGGGGAAAGCTGGAATAGACAAAAGCCGCGCCGGCCGCGAACAGGAAGACCGGTCCGGTGAGGTTGTGGATCAGTTCCTGGTACCGGAAGGCGGCGGTTTCCTGGGTTTCCGGCGACAGGAACAGGCGCAGGGTATGCCCCTCGATCATGACCAGGATGAAAAATCCCCGGAGCAGGTCGAGGTAGCCGAGTCGGGCGGGCGACGGCGGGGTAGCGGAATTCATCAACGGCAAGACCGGGCGGGACAGCTCCGGCGCCGGAACGGGTTATTCCAGCCGGTAATTGGGTGCTTCCTTGGTGATGATGACGTCGTGGACGTGGCTCTCGCGTAGCCCGGCGGAGGTGATGCGCACAAAGCGGGCCTTCTGCAATTCTTCCAGGTTGGCGGCTCCGGTGTAGCCCATGCCGGAGCGGACCCCGCCCACCAATTGCAGGATCACGCCCTCCAGAGGCCCTTTATAGGGAACGCGGCCCTCGATGCCTTCCGGGATCAGCTTGTCGCGGGGGGCCTGCTCCTGACCGTAGCGGTCGCTGGCGCCGGATTCCATGACGCCCAGCGATCCCATGCCGCGATACGTTTTGAAGGTGCGGCCCTGATAGAGAACAAACTCGCCGGGGCTTTCGTCGCAGCCAGCCAGGAGATTGCCCACCATCACCGCCTGGGCGCCGGCGGCCAGGGCCTTGGTGATGTCGCCCGACCACTTGATGCCCCCGTCGGCAATCAGCGGCACCTTGGCGTCGCGGGTGGCGCGGCGGCACTCCAGGATGGCGGTGATCTGCGGAACGCCGGCCCCGGTCACCACCCGGGTGGTGCAGATCGAGCCGGGGCCGACACCCACCTTGACGGCATCCACATCCAGCTTGACGAGATCGCAGGCGCCCTCGAAGGTGGCCACGTTGCCGGCGATGAGGTCCACATCGGTCAACTGCCGGCGCAGCACCCGCACGGCCTCCAGAACCCGGCTCGACTGGGCGTGGGCGGTATCCACCACCAGGCAGTCCACCCGGGCCTTGGCAAGCTCCTGGGCGCGCTCGAGGAAATCGCCGGTGGCTCCCACCGCGGCGCCCACCCGCAGGCGGCCTTTTTCATCCTTGGCGGCCAGCGGATAGCGGCGCTTCTTCTGGATATCCTTGACCGTGATCAGGCCGCAGAGATTGCCCTGCTCGTCCACGACCGGCAGCTTCTCGACGCGATGCCGCTGCAAGATGCGCTCGGCCTCCTCCAGGGTGGTTCCGACCGGCGTGGTTACCAGCTTCTCGCGGGTCATGGCTTCCCCGATGGGCAGGTCCAAGCGGGTCTCAAAGCGCAGGTCCCGGTTGGTAAGGATTCCCACCAGCTTGCGGCCTTTGGTGACGGGAACGCCAGAAATTTTGTAGCGGCGCATGATCTCCAGCGCTTCGGAGATTTTCTGGTCGGGCGACATGGTGACGGGATCGTGGATCATGCCGCTTTCACTGCGCTTGACGCGGTCCACTTCCAGCACTTGCTGCTCGATGGACATGTTGCGGTGGATGATGCCGATGCCGCCCTGCTGCGCGATGGCGATGGCCAGCCGCGCTTCGGTCACGGTGTCCATTGCGGCGCTGGCAATCGGAATCTGCAAACGGATGTTGCGCGTGATGTGCGTGGTCGTGTCGACAGAAGCCGGCAGAACGTCGGAGCGGCCGGGCAGGAGCAAGACGTCATCGAACGTCAGCGCTTCAACGATGGGGGAGCTTCCCATGCACTATTGTAACCCGGAGGGGACATTCTAAATGGGGAAATCGCACGGCGTCAACCGCCCTCCGGCTCAAAACAACTCGGAGACCTTGGCCAGGGCGGCGCTGAGCTTTTGAACGGTTTCCGTCAACTGCCGGGACTTTTCCGGCAGGCCGCGCTTATCGCTGGCGATCGCCAACTGCGTCAGCGCCTCTCGATGGTTGCGTCCCTCGTACAGGAGGTAGACCAGGGAGTCGTAGTGCCGCTTCCAGAGGAACTCGCTGCCCTTCTTTTCGAGAAACTGGGGGATTTCTTCATACATCCGGTAGATCAGGGCGATGGCGCGGCACAAGCCGCGGGCAAAATCGGCCCGGAAGCTTTGCTCCGACTCCGGGATCAGGGCGCGGAAAGCGGACGCCTCCCAGTCGGAAAGCAGCAGCGGGGCAAAGGAATTCGGGATGGAGGTCATGGTCGGATTGGCGCGCAGCCGCATGGTCAGCTCCTCGATGCGGTTGCGGAGATACAAGGCCTCCTGGTCCAGGTCGATCCCCAACTGCTTCATCTGCTGCTCGGGCGAGCTGGCCGGCCCCCCGAGGACCCGCCTGCCGGAAGCGCCGGCAATCATCTCCACGCGGCCGATCTCGCCGAGCTGGCGGAGCGTGTCGGTGGTGAGGCGGTAATCGCTTTCGGTAATCTCCGCGCGCGTCGGCGCCCGGCGATCCCCCTGCTGGGCGAATTCGCGGACTTTCTGCATGGTTTCTTCCAGCAGGGCATCGAACTTCCGGCTGAAAAACAGATTGTAATTGACCACCGCGGCCAGCACCTCCGGATGGAAGAACTCATCGCCGAACCGATTCTTCAAATCGCGGGCCCGCTGGATCATCCGCGATTCCGTGATCTGGTCAAACCGCTCAAAGTATTTCACCTCATCGAGCAGGGCGGGAATTTCCGACAGCACCTCCTCGGCGCCGCGGCTGAGCGGGGGGAATTCGAACCCTTCGAGGATTTCCAGAATGTCATTGCGCGGCCAGGGGGTGGGACGCTGGGTTTGCGCTTCCCGCCGTTTGAACAGTTGGGTGGTCAACCAATTCACCTTGTCGCGGTCGTCCCGCGAGTGCGCCGCTTTGCCCACCAGGAAACGGATCAGCAGGCGCAGAGTCGGCTCCGGCGCCGGGTGATCCTGGAGGTAACTCCGCAGCATGTGGGGCGTGACGGCCAGATCCAGCAGTTCCAGCCAGTCTTCGGCCGCGCGCACCACGGGCTGGGAATCGTTCGCCGGCTTGCGAGGATCCAGCAGCGGCTCCACGATGAGCGGCACGGGAAACCCATGCTTCAGTTCCCGTTCCAGAAGCGTTTCGTACAGCGAGTGGATTTCGCGGAATTCTTTGCCGGTGGCCAAGACCATCTCCCTACCCGCATGCGCGGGCGGTCCCCAGGGAATAGCTCATCCTAGCCACTGCCAAAACCAATGTCAATTGAGGGGGTGAACCGATCGGTATCAGAACGCAACACAGGGCGGTTCCCGCAATCCCAGAGCGCCCCATCCACCGGCCGGGCATCGTTCTGGCTTGCGGGAACTGCTAGAAAGCCGGGACCCGGCTGCGGCGACGAGGGCGGGACGGCTGCGGCTGCTCCATTTCCGTCATGCAATGCTGGCAAAGCCAGACCAGCACCAGATTGCCCAGAACATACTTCCGACACTCGGAAACGCGCTGGCATCGCCAGCATACCTCCAGAGAATGCACCGCCCGCCGGACATTCTCCCGCATTTCCATGACGCCTTCCGCCTGTCTGCTCTCCGTCATTTTCGTTCTCCCGTTTCTTGCATCGAGCGCTTCGCCCTCGATGGTTTCAAGGTACGTCCGGTTTCGGGCTCCGGCAATGGCGCGAGAGTCTCTATTTCACTGGGTCTGTCGGGCTAGGACCGCAGTCCTATCCCGCGGGAACCGCATTTCGCGCTCCCGCTGGCGCCGGCTCCCGGTTAAAATGAGGGGCGATGCGCAGAGCAATCCTTGTCGTCACCATGCTGCTGGCGCTGGCGGCGGGAAGCTTCGTTCCGGAGACGGCCCGCGGCCGCCCCCGGTCGCTGCCGCCGACTTTTTTCGGCCGGGCCGTGGCGGCGCAGTCCGCCGCCCTGACGTTGCCCGAGGAACGGCATTTGCGAAATCTCCGGCAGCTCACCTTTGCCGGCGAGAACGCCGAGGCGTACTTTTCCTCCGACGACCGTTGGCTGATCTACCAGGGGCACGTTGGTGCGGAGACCTGCGACCAGATTTATGTAATGGACACGCAGGGCGGCAACCGTCGCCTCGTCAGCACCGGTCAGGGACGCACCACCTGCGCCTACTTCTTTCCCGCCGGAGACCGGATCCTGTTTTCCTCCACCCACCTGGGCGGCCCGGCCTGTCCGCCCCGGCCGGATTACTCCAGGGGCTACGTCTGGCCGCTGGAGAAGTCCTATGACATCTTCACCGCTCGGCCGGACGGCAGCGACCTCCGGCAACTGACCGCCGCGCCGGGCTATGACGCCGAGGCCACCATCTCGCGCGACGGCAAAAAAATCGTCTTTACCTCCGTCCGCGACGGCGACCTGGAGATCTACACCATGGATGCCGACGGCGACAACGTGCGGCGGCTCACGCATGAGCCGGGCTACGACGGCGGGGCGTTTTTCTCTTACGACGGAAAACAGATCGTCTACCGCGCCCACCATCCCAGCGATGCGCAGGAACTGGACGATTTCCGTTCGTTGCTGGCCGAGGGACTGGTGCGGCCCACCAAGCTCGAAATCTTTGTGATGAACGCGGACGGCTCCGGCAAGCGCCAGGTAACGAAGCTCGGCGCGGCCAGCTTTGCGCCCTATTTTTTCCCGGACGGCAAGCGGATCATCTTCAGCAGCAACGTCGGCGACCCGCGCGGCCGCGAGTTCGACCTCTATGCCATCAACGTGGACGGCACCGGCCTGGAGCGCATTACTTACTCTGCCGGCTTCGACGGCTTCCCGATGTTTTCCTCCGACGGCTCGAAGCTGGTCTTCGCTTCCAACCGCAACGCCGCCCAGCCCGGCGACACCAACGTCTTCCTCGCCGACTGGGTTCCGTGAGCAAACCCGTGGCCGGTGTGCGGCAACAGCGGACCCGCGCGTCGGAATGCGCCAGCCGTGGTATCATAAAAATAATGGGTGGTAATTTCCCATAAGGAGTAGAATGGAAGAACGACACCGCATCGCGGTCTTTATTGACTTTGACAACATTGAAATCGGCGTCAAGAACACCCTTCGCAGGGACTTTGATGTCTCCCCGGTTCTGGAAGCCCTGAAAGAGCGGGGCGAGATCCTCACCAAAATTGCGTATGGCGACTGGACCCGGCACGGCAACATGAGCCGGAGCCTGTCGCAGCACGGCGTGCAGATGGTGCAGCGGCACCCCGGCCCGCGCGGCGACAAGAACGGCGCCGACATCAACCTGGCGCTCGACGCCCTGGAGATGGCGCTGACCAAGCCACACATCGATGCCTTCGCGATCGTCTCCGGCGACAGCGACTTCATCTCCCTGGTGGAGAAGCTGAAGCAGTACAACAAAACGATCTACATTGTGGGAGGGCGCGCCTTCACCAGCACCATCCTGCAAAAGAACTGCCGGGAGTTCATCAGCTACGAAACGCTGCTCTCCTCGCCCGCGCCGGCCGCGCCGCGCGCCGGCCGCGCCGCGCCGCGCC
>DATMAF010000070.1:0-2881 GCA_035560315.1 Terriglobia bacterium
CACCAGGCAAGCAAGCGCAGGTCGACTGGGGCCACTTGGGAACGCTGGAGGTGGCGGGACGGGAGCGGAAGCTATGGGGCTTCACCTTTACGCTGGGCTACAGCCGGATGATGATGGCCGCAGCGGCGCTGGACCAGAAGCTGGGCACGCTGTTGCGGATGCCCGAAGAAGCCTTCCGGCAGTTAGGCGGGGTACCGGCGGAGATTCTCTACGACCGGATGCGAACGGTCTGGGTGGGGGTGGACGACCGCGGGGAGATCATCTGGCACCCGGTGTTTCTGGACTTCGCCGGCTATTGGGGCTTCACGCCCCGGCTCTGCCGGCCCTACCGGGCGCAAACCAAGGGCAAGATCGAGGCGGCGTCAAGTACGTCCGCCGGAACTTTCTGTGTGGGCTGCAAGGACGCGAGCCCGGCGGCCTGGAAGACCTCAACGCGCAGTTACGAGCCTGGGTGTGGGAAGTGGCCAACCAGCGGGTGCACGGCACGACCTATGAGCCGGTGATCGGGCGGTGGGAGGCGGACCGGAGGAGCCTGCGGCCGCTGGCGAACCGGCCACCGTATCCGTACGCCGATGAGGAGCTGCGGAAGGTGGCGCGGGACGCCTACGTGTCGTGGCACGGGAGCCGCTATTCGGTGCCCTGGCCGTATGCCGGCCGCGAGGTGTGGGTGCGGGATCGTGGGGGCGAGGTGGAGGTGCTCTATGGCAGCGAGCGGATCGCGATGCACGCCCGCGCACAGCGGCAACACGCGGTGGTGACCCGCGCCGAGCACCATCAGGGGATTCCGCGGACAGCGGCGCGCGGGACCAAGATTGTGGTCCACCTCCGGGAACCCGCGCCGGTGGTGGAGATTCGTCCCTTAGCCACCTACGAAAGCGTGGCGGCGGCCGGAGGGGGGCGATGACTGCGATCGAGCGACTGCACAGTACGTTGGAATCACTGGGCCTGACGGCCATCCAGGCCAGGCTGGAATCGCTGCTGGAGCAGGCGGCGAAAGCCGAGCCCAGCTATGGCGATTTCCTGCTGGAGGTACTGAGTACCGAGGCGGAGTCGCGGCACCAGCGGTATCTGAAGACGCGACTGCAACTGGCACATCTGCCTTATGTGAAGACGTTCGCACAGTTTGATTTCAGCTTCCAGCCCTCGATTGACGAGCGGCAGATCCGCGAATTGCAGACGCTGCGTTTTGTGCACGAGGCCAGCAACGTTTGCCTGTTGGGGCCACCGGGGGTTGGCAAAACGCATTTGGCAGTAGCGCTGGCGGAGGCAGCCATTCAGGCGGGCCAGGCGGCCTACTTCATGACGGCCCATGACCTGGTCACCGGCCTGGGACGCGCCTATCGCGAGGGCCGGCTGGACCGGCGCATGCGGATCTACCTGGCGCCGAAGGTCCTGGTGATCGACGAGATGGGCTATTTGCCTTTGGACGAGCTGGGGGCGACGATCTTCTTCCCACTCGTCAGCGCCCGCTACGAGCGGGGCAGCATCATCCTGACGTCGAACAAGAGCTACGGCGACTGGGGCACGATCTTCGGCGATCCGATCATCGCCACGGCCATCCTGGACCGGTTGTTGCACCACTCGACGACCATCAACATCCGCGGCGAGAGTTATCGGCTGAAGGAGCGGCGCCGGGCCGGGCTCATCTCCGGTCGGGAGCAGGACCAGGCGCCTGGGGCCCCGGGCGCAGGTCCTCCGGCGCTACCACCCGCTTCGGCAGGACTTCCAGCGAAGCGAGCAGGGCGGAAAGGAGCTTGACCGTGCGGAACGAGTGGGTGGATTTCCGGGCGGTGAAGGCGAGCGTGAGCCTGGCCGAGGTACTGCGCGCCTATGGAGTGGACTGGCTCAGAACCCGGCGGCCAGGTCAACTCGAGGGGCGCTGCCCGATTCACCAGGGCGACAGGGTGGACGCGTTCCACGTCCGTGTGAGCCAGAACGCGTTTCACTGCTTTGCCTGTCAGGCCGGTGGCAACGTGCTGGACTTTGTCGCCGCCATGGAACGGTGTTCGGTGCGGGAAGCGGCGCGGCGGCTGGCACAGAGGTTTCCCGTTTCGGCCCTCCAGCCGGGTTCCGTTGCCGGTGAGAAGGGCAACTGGTTAGGGAAAAAGGAAGGGGACAATCGACCTCTTTCGTTTATCCTGAGAGGCGTCGACCGCTCGCACGCCTACCTGAGAGCTCGGGGGATAAGTCCGGAAACGGCGGCCCTGTTCGGCGTGGGTTTTTATGCCGGCCCTGGGGTGATGAGCGGGCGGGTGGTCATCCCGATTCATGACCCGCGCGGCAGACTGGTGGCCTATGCCGGGCGCTCGCTCGATGGGGCGCCCCCCAAGTACCGCCTGCCGGCGGGTTTCCGGAAGTCCCTGCTGCTGTTCAACTTCCATCGCGCTGCCGCACGGGACGAGCAAACCGTAGGGGTGGTGGAAGGGTACTTCGATTGCCTGAAGGTCCACCAGGCTGGTTTCCGCTGCGTGGTGGCGCTGATGGGAACGGTGCTGTCGGGCGTGGCGGAAACGCTGCTGCTGGCGCGATTCCGCAAAGTCATCCTGATGCTGGACGGGGACGATCGCGGCCGGCAGGCGAGCCAGAGGATCGCCGCTCAACTGGCGGGGAGATGCTCGGTTCGGCTGGCCTGGCTGCCCGGCGGAAAACAGCCCGACCAACTGAACCGGGAAGAGATCCGCGCCCTACTGCGGCCGGGCCTGGATGACGTGCTGAGGTGATCTGGGTGGGGGAATTTTCGACCGGCACAATGGGGAATTTTCAACCGGCATTGACAACTGGTCCCGGTTCAATCGCCTGACCCGTAAGTACGTCCCGTCATGCCGGGTTCTGCATCCCTATCCGGAGGAGCGCTTCTTTGCGTCACGACCTTAGGCAGGAG
>DATMAF010000071.1:0-4222 GCA_035560315.1 Terriglobia bacterium
TGGCTGCTGAAAAGGCGGCGGCCGCGCGCCCTGCGGCCGCTGAAACCGCCGACGGCGACTGGATCGCGGCCGTCACGCCCGTCAAGGAGCGGATCCAGACGCCCTCCAAGCGCCACGGCGATGTGGACAAATCCGTGGCCCGCGAATTCCTCGACAAGATCAAGGCGCAGCTTTTGCAGGACGAGGCGCTCAGCAAATATAAAGAAGAGGCCAGCCCCGGCTGGGTTTGGATCCTGAGCGGGAAGACCTGGGGCACCAATTACACCATCGCCGTGCGCCAGATCAGCCTGCTCAATCCGAATACGGCCAAGGAGTTGCTGGCGCAATTGCAGGCGCTGATAAGCAAGCGGCGCTCCGGCTGGAAATATAATTATTTCATTTTCCTCATTGCGTTCGAATCCCTGAAAGAATCCGAGGTGGTGCTGAAGCTGTACCGATCTTTCACCAACCGCGAAGAGAACAGCACGGCCCGGAATTTCGTCAACATCATCGTTCTGGACTTGAACCAGCGGCGGTCGGTACTGTGCGGAAAACGCACCTCGGATGCCACCTACAGCGCCATTATGCGAGCGCTGGGGGTTTCCTAGCAGCGCGTTTCCCGGGCCAATAGGGGTCGCGGGCACGGGAGTTCGCCCGCAGGCCCGCGCGCGCAGGCGGCCTGCCCTCTTCTGCCCATCGGTTTGGCAGAAGCCTGCCGGGCGATTGAATGCGCTAAGAGGCGGCGGGAATCTCAAAGTGGAACTGCGAGCCGCGGCCCAGCTCGCTCTCCACCCAGATGCGGCCGCCGTGCTGTTCGATCAGGGCGCGGCAGATGGTGAGGCCCAGACCGCTGCCCTTTTTCGCTCCCGACAACTGGCAAAACCGGTCAAAGACTTTCTCGAGCAAATGCGGCGGAATGCCCGGCCCCTGATCGCAGACGGAAACCCGCACGGCGTTATTCACCTTGCGCGCCAGGATCGACACCACGCTCTCCTGGGGGGTGTATTTCAGAGCATTGGACAGCAGGTTGGTGATCACCTGCTCCAGGCGGTCGCGGTCGCCGAGCACCAGCGGGAGGTCCTCGGAGCGTTCCGAGCGGATGGAGACTTTGTGCGCCTCCGCCAGGGCCCGCAGGCTGCGCATGGATTTGTTGATGCACTCGGAAATATCCAGGCGGTCCAGGTGTAATTCCATCTTGCCGGATTCAATCTTGGCGATATCCAGCAGATCGTTCACCAACCGCACCAGCCGGTCGACAGCCGTCAGCGAAATGCCGAGCAATTCGGAGGCTTCCGGGGGCAACTCTCCGGCGTAACCGCCCAGCAACAGCTCCAGGGAGCCCTTGATGGAGGTCATCGGCGTGCGCATCTCATGCGACGCGATGGAGACGAACTCATTTTTCATCTCGTCGATCTCGCCTTCCTGGGTGGCATCGCGCAGCAGGATCAGATAGCCGCTCGCTTCCGGAGCCGGACGATACGGCTCCACCCGCACGCGCAGGTACTTGCCGCCTTCCGCCATGTGGAACGGCAAGCGCCGGATCACCGTCTCCTGCGGCGGCTTCTGGATGAGTTCCTTGACCAGGCGTTGCAGTTCCCCGGCGGAATCCCGCTTGCTGTTTTGGGATACGAGTTCCGCCAGCGACTGCCCGATGGTTTGCTCCCGGCGGACGCCCCAGAATTGCACCAGGGTATTGTTCACATAGCGGATGCGCCAATCTGCGTCGGCCACCATCACGCCGGTGGGCAGATGGTCCAGAATGGTTTTCGGTTCTGTCAAGACCTCAGCCATGGTTGTGGTTCGGCCGCCGCTCCAGTTCATGGGTTCTGCGGTTCCGTGGAAGGCGCTTCGCTGTATTCCAGAATCTGGCGTATTTCCGCTGCCAGGCTCATGGGATTAAACGGCTTGATGAGATAGCCCACGGCGCCGAGCGACAGCCCCTTGCGCACCTCGGATTCCTGCGACTTGGCGGTCAAAAAGATCACCGGGATATGCCGCAGCACCGGATCCTGCTTTAAGCGGCGGCAGGCCTCGTAGCCATCCATTTTGGGCATCATGCAATCCAGCAGGATCAGGTCGGGCCGCTCCTGCGCCGCCTTGGCCAGGCAATCTTCTCCATCGGTGGCCAGCAGGACGTTCCAGCCGCCGCGAAACTGCAAACTGATCTGCGCCACCTTGCGGATATCCTCTTCGTCTTCCGCCAGCAAGACCTTGTGAATTTCCATTGCCCTGCTCCGGGTCCCGGATTACGGGTTGGCCGCCCCGCCAGGCGGGAGGGTGGCGGCATGGATGGCCTGTACCAGCGCGGCCGGGTCGAGCGGCTTGCGCTGAAAATGCGCGGCCCCTCCCGCCAGCGCGGCCGAGCACATGTCCTCCGACACCGACATGCAGATCACCGGGATGCGCCGCGTCCGCTCATCCGCTTTCAGTTGTTTTAAAACTTCCATTCCCGCGATATCCGGCAACAGCATGTCCAGCGCGATGACATCCGGCAGGTGGCGAACCGCCAGGTCGCGGACCTGCAAGCCGCCGCTGACCTCCAGGACAAAATGTCCCGCCGATTGCAGCATCCGGGAGATGACGCTGCGGGAGTCGGCGTCGTCTTCCACCACCATCACCAGCCGCTGCCCGGCCGGTGGCGGGGCGGCCAGGCTTGCTGTGCCGGAGCCGGTCCCCGCAGCCGATGGCGCGGCCGATCGCGTGCCTTGCTCGGGCCGGGCGGCTCCCGTGGCGGCGGGGAGCGTCAGATAAAAGGTGCTGCCTTTGCGCAGTTCGCTCTTCACCCAGATGCGTCCCCCGTGTCCTTCCACCACCCCGCGGCAGATCGCCAGCCCCAGTCCGGAACCCTGATGCTGGCGCGTTAAGACCGCCTCGGCTTGCTCAAACTTGTCGAAAATGCGTTCCTGCGCTTCGGCGGGAATCCCTTGTCCCTGGTCCTGAACCCAAACCAACAGGTATTTGGGGTTGTCGGGCATCGGCTCCACGCCAATGCGCACGATTCCTCCTTTAAAGGAAAATTTGATGGCGTTGGAGATCAGCTTTTCCAGAACCTCCTGGGTCTTCTCTACATCCACCATGGCGAGCGGCAGGTTGCGCGCGACGCGCGTCTCCATGCGGATGCCGTTGAGTTCGGCCTCCCCCTGGCGCTGCGCGCAGGCCCGTCCGACGATTTCGGGCAGGCTGGCCGGCACCGGCCGCAAGGTCAGCTTGCCGGTCTCCATCCGGAAAATTTCCAGAATGTCGTTGACCAGTTGAATCAGCCGGTCGGTGTTGCTGGCGGCGATCTCCAGCAGATCGCGGATGGGGCCCGGCACCTGGCCGCCGGCTCCTCCCAGGACCAGCCCCACCGCCCCCTTTACTGCCGTCAGCGGGGTGCGCAGTTCGTGGGAAACCGTCGAGATGAACTCGCTTTTCAGATGCTCCACCTCGGAACTGTCCGCCTTCTCCGCTGTGGTTACGATCATGCCCACCAGGCTACTCATCTCGCCAAAGATGGGCACGCAATACAACCGCACCGTTCCGCGGCCGTCCTTCATTTGAAAGATGGTGTCCCGCGAAACCGACGGCTTGCGGTAGATGGCCTCCGCCTCGGCCGTCAGTTTTTCGGGATGCAGCAGATGCTTGCGCACCTCCGAAACCACTTGCAGCAGTCCGGCCCCCCGGACGCGTTCGGGGGTCATTTGCAGGAAGTTGCAGAAGCTCTGGTTGACCTGCAAGACGCCGCCCCCGGACTCAAACAGACAGATGGGCAGGTCCATGGAATTCAGCGCCGTCTCGAAGCTGGCGGCCTGCTCCTGCAAGGTCTGCGAAAGCTTTTGCATCGCCTGGTTGCGACGTTCCATGTCCCCGGCCAGGGTGATCTCTTTGTCGCGCAACTCGTTGGTGATATCGGTCACGGCCTGGGTCAGCGCCGAGATCTCGTCTGAATCCCGGGCGGCGTTCGCCAGCATTCCGGGGGAGAGGTCTTCCGCCAGGCTCGCCAGCTTCATGACCGGGGCGACGATGCGCCGGGTGAGCAACAGTCCTGCGACCATCACCAAGGCTACCAGGACCCCCGTCATGCCCCACAGATAGACTCCGCTGGGGGGCAGCAAATATGTGAAGAGAATGGGGATGGCGATTGCCGCCGCCACAATCAGCAACAGCGGTTGCCAGATGCGGCGACGGAGCCTGGAGGCAATGGCTTTCATTGGCCCTTCTGGACTTCAGGGAACGCCTCATTGTAGGCCGTTCCCCGGCTCGG
>DATMAF010000072.1:0-2490 GCA_035560315.1 Terriglobia bacterium
CACCAAGAGCCTCCATGGTGTGCTGCACGAGCCGCTGGAACTGCTGGAGATTGACTGCCCGGATGCGTACCTGGGCGTGGTCCTGGAGAAGCTGGGGGCGCGCAAAGGCAAGGTGGTGAAGATGGTCAACCACGGCTCGGGCCGGGTGCGGCTGGACTTTCACATCCCGTCCCGCGGCTTGATTGGCCTGCGCAGCGAGATTCTCACCGACACGCGCGGCACCGCAATCCTCAATTCGCTGTTTCACGGTTACATCGAGTGGCAGGGAGACCTTCCGGGCCGCCCCACGGGTTCCTTGGTGGCCGACCGCGCCGGCATCGCCACCAGCTACGCCATCTACAACCTCCAGGAGCGCGGGGAAATCTTCATTACCCCGGGCACGGAAGTCTACCAGGGCATGATCGTCGGCGAGAACGCCCGCGACAAAGACCTCGACGTCAACATCGTCAAGGAAAAGAAACTCACCAATATGCGCGCCTCCACGGCGGAGGAGGCCATCCGGTTGGTGCCGCCGCGCATCCTGAACCTGGAACAGGCCATCGAATTTGTCCGCGAGGATGAGCTCGTGGAGGTGACGCCCCGTTCCATCCGGCTGCGCAAGAAGATCCTCAACCCCAGCCTGCGATAATCCCCGCAGCGGCGGCGCTGCCCGATCCTGCTGTCTTGCGGCGGCCTAGAGCTCCGAACGGAGCAGGAAGATCAGGTCGATGATCAGAATGATGACGACCATCAACTCCAGCACAAAGGCGCTGGACCGATGGAACTGTTCCATCATGGAATGGTACAGAGCCGCGGCGGTCTGCAATTTGTCATCGACAAGCTTGCGGTAGTCCGGCACTCCGATCTTAACGGCCGCCAGCCGGTAAACGCGGGCGAAAAACATATCGCTGAGAAACTTGATGGAGTTGTCCATCCGCTCGGTGAGCTCCTCCAGGTCGAGCCGGATGGCGTTGAGCCGCTCGGCTTCGCGCGCCAGCCGCCACCGGAAGAGAAAACTCCGGCGCTTGCCGGCCGTGGGGTACACTCCCGCCAGCACCTCCGTCAGCATCTCGTCGTAGCGCCGGAATTCCAGCAACTGCGTATTGGCATACTCCAGCAGTTGCATCGCCGGCGCCGCCCCCTCCGGGCTGTCGTACAGAAAGGCCGCCGCCCACCCCACCACCAGCAGGTCATCGGGATAATAGGACAGGCGCGATTGCAAAATCTCTCGGACCTCCTCCTCCGACAGGGGGACGCATTCCCCGCGCACCACCTGCGCAATTTCCAAGCCGTGCGCCGCAATCAGCTCCGCTGCCTTTACATGGCCGCCGCCATCGCCGGGAATCTGCCGAAGGTGGATCAGGGCATAGTCTTCGCTGAGGCGGCTGGCATAGGGATGGACCAGCGCCGGGCGGATCCGCTCGATGTGCCGTCGCAGCACCGCCTCCGCCTCCTGCTCCAGTTCCGCGGAGCCAATCCAGCGGCTGGCAAACTGCACTAAATCCTTCCAAGACGCTTCGAAGGGAATTTCCATGGCAACACTGACGACGCCGTATTGATAGTGGTTGATGCGCACCTCCAGCCTCGTCCCGCTCGCCAGGGTCGCCGATCCCGCCGGCTCCACCACCGGCGGCTCCTGGAAACGAACATACTCGGGGGCCGAGTGATGAAAACTGGGCTCCCGGCCGCCGCGCTGCGTCCCCAGGATCCGCCGCAGCTCGTCGAGGTCGATCTCCTCGGAAACATCAAAGAGGAACAATGCCCACAGGGATCCTTTCAAAACGACGTGTTCCATCGGCCCTCCCTAGCCCCCCGCTCCGCGGCCCGGGATCTTTCCGCAGGCAAATCCGCGGCCATTGCGGAAAGAATACCAGCACTGCTCCGCCCCGGGGACAAAATGTAAACCGGCACTCCTGCGGATCATCGCCGCCGCAATCAGTTCCTAGCCCGGGGCTTTCCCAGTTGCGCGCGAGGACAGCTCTGCGACACAATGGCCCGCAGGCGGGCCGGAGGAGGCAACCGATGGAGGATCTGCATCCTGTTGTCCAAGCCATCCTGGCCGGCGGCTTCACGTGGGCGGCAACAGCGCTGGGAGCGGCGGCCGTCCTGCTGGGCCGGGACATCCGCCGCCGGACGCTGGACGCGCTGCTGGGGTTCGCCTGCGGCGTGATGATCGCCGCCAGCTACTGGTCGTTGCTGGCGCCTGCCATTGAGTTGTCACACGGCGGACGCCTTCCGGCCTGGGTGCCGGCTGCGCTTGGCTTCCTGGCAGGAGCGGCCTTCCTGCGCGGCGTGGACCGCTTCCTGCCGCACCTGCACCTGGGACAGCCGGCCGCCAGCGCCGAAGGCATCCGCACCTCCTGGCGGCGCACGACGCTGTTTGTCCTGGCCATCACGCTGCACAACATTCCGGAAGGGCTGGCCGTGGGCGTGGCGTTCGGGGCCGCCGCCGCAGGAGAGCCTACCGCCACGGTGTCGGCGGCAGTGGCGCTGACGGTGGGCATCGGCCTG
>DATMAF010000073.1:0-3429 GCA_035560315.1 Terriglobia bacterium
CGCGCCGCTGAACAGGGAACCGGAGCTTGTCCGCTACAATCGGTTACGATGCATCCTGGTTTCGCCACTCCTGAAGGCGCCTCCCGGTACGCCGCGCGTTTCCCCCAGGCGGAAGCCGCCTCTTTTTTCAACACGGTTGAGGGATGCAGGGTTTCGAGCCTGGGCATGGGAACCTATCTGGGAGGCATGGACGACGCCACTGACCGCTCCTATATCCAGGCCGCGCTCGCCGCCCTGCGCGGCGGCATCAACTTCCTGGATACTTCGTTGAACTACCGTCACCAGCGCTCGGAAAAGTGCATCGGCGCGGCGATTGCGGAGCTGCTCAAAAGCGGCGAGATCGAGCGGGATGAGTTCTTCGTCTGCACCAAAGCGGGGTTTCTGGTTCCCGGAGCGATACCCGCCGAAGTCCTCTCTGCCGCCGACATCGCCGGCAACATGCACTCGATGGCGCCGGCGTTCCTCCGGGACCAACTTGCACGCAGCCGGCGGAACCTCGGCCTGGAGACGATCGATGTGTTCTACTTGCATAACCCGGAAACGCAGCTCGCCTACGTTTCACCGGGCGAGTTTGAAAAGCGCATATTGACGGCCTTCGAGACCTTGGAATCCCTCGCGGCCGAAGGACAGATCCGCTTCTATGGCACCGCCACCTGGAACGGATACCGCGCCGCGCCGGACAGCTCCGAGGCTCTGTCGCTCGAAAAACTGGTGGCGCTCGCCCGCCAGGCAGGCGGACCCGGCAATCGCTTCCGGTTCATTCAGCTTCCGTTCAACCTCGCTATGGTCGAGGCGCTTTCCTATCCCAACCAGTCCGTCAACGGACAGCGGCGGCCGGTGCTGGAAGCAGCGCAGCATTTCGGAATCAACGTCGTCGCCAGCGCGAGCCTGCTGCAATCGCGGCTGTGCGGCCACCTTCCGGAGGCGCTGGTGGAGCGCATGCCGGGCGCGTGCACGGATGCCCAGCGGGCGATTCAGTTTGTCCGCTCGGCGCCGGGAATCTCGGTGGCGCTGGCGGGAATGGGCCGGCCCGAGCACGTCGTCGAAAACCTCGGCCTGGCGGCAATACCGCCCTACAGCACCGAAGAGTTCCGCCAAGTGTTCTCCTGATGCGGCTGCGCGATCCCGACAGCTTCGCCGTGGAACCAGGCCGGGATCCGGCTCTCGATTCGCTCCCGCCCACGCCAGCCGTGTTTCTGGTCTGGCTGGAACATGGGCCGCCATACCTGGGGCGCGCGCAGTCGCTGCGCCGGCGTCTGTCGCGCCTACTGGGGAGACGCCCTGAAACATCCCGGCTGCTCAATCTCAGCGCCGTGGCCCGGCAGGTAGACTACTGGCTCGTAGCCTCGCGACTGGAGTCGGCGCTGGTCTCCTACGAGTTGGGCCGGATACACTATCCGGAAACCTTTGAGCGGCTGCTGCGCCTTCCCCGCCCCGCCTACGTCAAGCTGATTCTGACCAACCGCTTTCCCCGCACCCAGGTGACCAGCCGCATCAGCGGCTCCAGGTCTCTGTTTTACGGCCCGTTTCCGGCGCGCGCCGCCGCCGAACAGTTCGAATCCCAGTTCCTGGAGTTCTTCCAGATCCGCCGCTGCCAGGAGGATCTGGCCCCCTCGCCGGATCATCCGGGATGCATCTATGGCGAGATGCGCATGTGCCTGCGGCCCTGCCAGCAGGCCGTCACCGAGCAGGAGTACGCCTCGGAGACGGCCCGCGTCTCGGCGTTTCTGGAAAGCGGCGGGGCGTCTTTGCTCGCCACAACGGCGGCGGCGCGCGAGCGGCTGTCGGAGGAGCTCGAGTTCGAGCAGGCGGCCAAGATGCACCAGCGCTATGAGCGCATCCAGCAGGTGCTGCGGGCAGCGGGCGATCTGGCGCGCGAGGTCCGGCGGCTGCATGGGGTGGCGGTGACAGCCTCCATCCAAGCGGAGGCGGTGGAACTTTGGTTCATGCTCTCCGGGATTTGGCGCCCCCCTGTCAGGTTCTCCGTCGCGCCCACGCCCGGCAAAGCGGTTTCGCTCGACTCCCGGCTGCGCCAGATCGCGGCAGGGCTGGAGGTTCCCCGAGCCTCCGCCGAACTGCGGCAACACCATCTGGGCCTGTTGGCGCGCTGGTACTACTCCTCGTTCCGTGATGGCGAATGGCTGCCCTTCGACTCGATCGAAGCGCTCCCCTATCGAAAGCTGGTCCACGCCATCCACCGCGTGGCGAGCGCATAGATCGGGCCTTATCCAGTTCGTTTCGGTTTGGTTCTTGGCTTTGTTACAGCCAATTAGCTACATGATCGCCTTCAACCGCTCCATCTCGGCTTCCGCTTGGTGCTGGATCTCCGCCAGAGCCCTCACCAGCGAGGCGCAGTCCCAGATTTCGCCGAGGAAAACGAAAACCGACTCGTCCGGGTCGAAGCAGCGGACATAGCGCGACGGTGTGCAGGGCGCAAAGCCGCCTGGCCCGAAGTTGGAGAGCGAAGCCTCGCCATGACGGACCGAAGCCGCCCATTCGGCCAGCCACTCGTCCAGCGGCGCCGGAGGCCGGAATCGGGCAGGAGAAAGCGGCGAGTCCTCCGTCACCTGCAGCGCGTGCCGGATCTCCCGGGCCAGCGCCTGGCGGCTCTCCCCGGTGGGCCACAGCAGCAACGAGGCGTTGGCCGCGGCCTGAAGCAGCGATTGCAGGGAGTACCAGAACCGCTCGGCGTCTCCGGCTTTCTGCGCGCTCGTAGCGCCGGCATAGGCCAGCAGCGCGAAACGGCATTGCTGGCCGATTTCCGCAAGGAGGATGGTCTTCAGACTCCTCACCGCACTTGAGCCGACCTCCGAGGCCTGTTCCTTTCATATCGCCACGGGCGGCCAAATGCAACGCCCGAACGAAAGCCGAACAAGCAGCTGAAATTTAACTGGATTCCTGGCCCGATCCGTGGTACAAAGGAGGTGAGGATTCCGTCGGCCCGAGGAGATGGGCCGCTTCCCAGTGTCAACTCCACCCTGCACGGGATAGTCCTCAGGTCAGTAGCCAAGAAACTCACGCCCTACGCCTGGCAGCTTCCGATTCTTCTTTGGGATACGTCTCAGCCCGGCGCTTCGCGAGAGAGGATTTTTCTGGAACGTCGCTGCAAGGAGTCAAATTTCCGGCTATGGACGGCGATCGAAAGTATAGACAGCGCGGATATATGGAAGGCGACCGGGACTATGGCTCCGGACGCGAGGAGCGTCCACGCCAACCGGGTCCCAGGCTCCCTCTGGACGTCACTGGCCCGCGATTGCCGCGGATGGTGCAAACAGTAACGGCTTCCCGATGCTGGAACTGCGCCGTAACCCTCCCCTCCGGCGTCGATTTTCGCGGGAACTGCCCGAAGTGCAACACCCCTCTGCACTGCTGCAAACAGTGTGCGCATTTCGAGCCCTCCACCCGTTTTCAGTGCCTGAAACCGATTCC
>DATMAF010000074.1:0-3563 GCA_035560315.1 Terriglobia bacterium
CGGCCGGCTTTCTGCCGCTGGCGGCGGGCAATGTGCGCCAGGACCGCTTGGTGGAGGTCTACCGCCATTCTCCCCTGTTTCGCTCGCTGCACGACTCCGCGCAATTCGAAGGCCGCTGCGGCGTCTGTGAATATCACGCCCTGTGCGGCGGCTCGCGCGCCCGCGCCTACGCCGCCACGGGCAATCCCCTGGCCTCGGACCCTTTCTGCGACTACCAGCCGCGCTCCAATTCCGCTTGAGGCCTTGGTTCAGCTCCATTAGAATACAGGGAACGGGGAATACCACAGAGTCGACTGACAGGAGGTAGCTATGCCCTCTCGGTTCAAGCGGGCATTCAAGCAGCACCGTAACATGTCGTTGGCACTGACCGCTGGAGTCCTGGCGGCTGTTGCCGGATGGGTCCTATCCAATGGCGGCATGCAGCGGGTGACGGAATCGAAAGTGATCGGCGCCGATCGCATCGTCGCATGGCAGAGACTTCCGGAGATGCAAGGGTCGATGTGCGAGATCATGCCGGCCAGTATGGCGCAGGCGGCCGGCGCAGCCCCGGCCGCTCGCAGCGGCCAACAACCCCCGCCGCATCCCAATCCGGCGGTGCAGGAGCAGGTTTCAAAGAGACCTCCCCTCTATTGGGTGCAGGACCCCCACTACGCCTTCGCGGGCATTGCCGTTGATCCCATTCGCGACGAAGTGGTCCTGGCGGATGAGAACGTCTCCAGCCTGGTGGTCTACGACCGCATGACCAATACCCCGCCCACGGCCGCCATGTCCGAGCCCAAGCGGGTGATCGGCGGCCCCAATGCCTATCTTGAGTACGCCTGCAGCGTGTATGTCGACCCGGTAACCGGAGACATCTATGGAGTCAACAACGACACCATGAACTGGATGCCGGTCTTTGGCCGCGACCAGCAGGGCAACGTCGCGCCGAAGCGCAAGCTGCAGACCCCCCACACGACCTTCGGCATTGCGGTGGATGAGACCAATGACGATCTCTTCCTCACCATTCAGGATGACCATGCGGTGGTGGTCTTTAGCAAACATGCCAAGGATGAGGACAGCCCGCGGCGCATCCTGCAGGGCCGCAAGACCATGCTGGCGGACCCCCACGGCATCGCGCTCGACACCAAGAGAAACGAGATCATCGTCACCAACTGGGGCACCAACAACGACCGTCCCCCGCTTTCCGAAGGCGGTGGTGGCGATGCGCGCCACGAGCGCAAGGACTTTCCCGTTGGCCGGGCGCGGGCCTTCCCCGGCTCGGGCAAGATCGCTCCTCCTTCGATTACCTTCTACCCCAAGGATGCCCAGGGCGACACCGCGCCATTGCGGATCATCCAGGGTCCCAAGACGCAATTGGATTGGCCGACCGCAGTGGCGGTTCATCCCGACCGCGGGGAAATCTTCGTGGCCAATGACACCGGCCACTCCGTGATTGTCTTCCGGGTAACCGACAGTGGCGATGTGGCGCCCCTCCGCGTTATCCAGGGCCCAAAGAGCATGGTCAAAAATCCCACCGGCGTCGCCGTGGACCTCAAGAACAACGAGTTATGGGTGGCAAACTTCGGCAACCACACCGCCACGGTATTTCCCATCGACGCAAATGGCGATGTGCCGCCCAAGCGGGTCATTCGCAGCGGCCCGCTGAGCGCCCCGTCGCCGAAGCTGAGCAATGCCCATACGGTGGCGTTCGACAGCAAGCGGGACGAAATTCTGGTCGCCAACTGAGTGGGCCATCCGCAAATTGCGGCATTCGCCAGGACGGCGAATGGAGGCGCTCAGCCCACCAGAGAAATTGCCGGTCAGAACACGCTGTTCACCCGCACCATGCACGACATGACGTATGATTATGTGGCCGATGAGATCGTCGTGCCGCAGTTCTTCGCCTTTGCTATCCTCACCTTCGCGGGAGACGCCAACGGCAACGTGCCGCCCAAACGCATCATCATGGGGCCGAAGACGCAATTGAATAATCCGCACGCCGTAACAGCCGATCCTGTCAACGGCGAGTACTATGTTCCCGGCCGCGCCGACGACCACCGTGTGCTGGTCTTCAAGCGAGAAGCCAACGGGGATGTGGAGCCGATCCGCATCCTGGAGACGCCGGACGAGCCGGCGCGCGTCGGGGTGGACCCCAAGCACAACGTCATCGTGGTCTCCGGCGGGCCGGAGCTGTACGTTTATGAGCGGACTGCTTCGGGGAAAGCCACACCGCTGCGCATCATTCGCTTTCCGGAGGGAATGCGCGGCGGCACGGGCCTGATGAACATTGACCCCAACACAGGAATGATCTTCGTCCGCGTCAGCGGGCCGGGCGGCCGCCACGATGCCGATGACTACGTCGGCGTCTGGAGCGTCTTTGACGACGGGCCGACGCCGCCGCGCTGGAAGATCGGCCTGGGCGTCTTGAAGGATACGCGCGGCGTGGCGCTCGACCTGAAGAACAAGAACGTCCTCGTAACCGACAAAACCCTCAACGCCATCCTGACCTTCCATGTCCCGGAGGCCTTCTAACGCCGGCGGATCGCAGAGCCAAAGCGCCGCAGGAGTTCTCCTGCGGCGCTTTCTTTTTTGGAAAGGGAAAAGGCGGCGCTACGGCCGCAGCAGTTCTTGCGCCCGGCGCAGGCGCGCCCGGCAGAGATCCCGGCCCAGGATCTCCATCGAATCGAACAGCGGGGTGGAGGTAGGGCTGCCCGTGATCGCAACGTAAAACGGCCGCAGAAAGTCGCGCAGCTTGATCTGGCACTTTGCGGACAGAGTCTTAAACAATTCCCCGATTGCTTCCTTCCGCCACTCCGTAACTTCTTCGATATCCTCCAGCAATTCCGCCAGCGACTTGCGAAGGATCTCGAGCGGCACCTTGGGATCGACCAGGTCCTCGGCACGGATGGCTAGCTCGCCGGAAAGAAAAAAGCAGGTCAGCGGTCCCAGTTCGCTCAGGATGGAAACGCGGGATTTCACCAGGGGAACGATGGGCATGAGATAGTCGCGGTTCAAGGCCCACTGCTGGACGCGCTCGGCGAACTGTTCGTCGGTGAGATTCTCGCGCAGCCAGCGGCCGTTCAGCCAGGAAAGCTTCTTGATGTCAAAAACCGGCCCGCCCAAGGAGACCCGCTGCAAATCGAAGTGCTCGACCATCTCCTGGAGCGAGAATTTTTCATCGGGCGCGGAATCCGGGGAACTCGCCGGCATGGACCAGGCCATCAGCCCCAGATAATTCAGCAGCGCCTCCGGCAAGAACCCCATGCGCTGGTAATAGAGGATGCCGGTGGGATTCTTGCGCTTGCTCAGCTTCGACTTGTCGGGATTGCGCAACAGCGGCATGTGGCACAGCGCCGGCATCTGCCAGCCGAAATATTCGTAGAGCAACTGATGTTTCGGCGCGGAGCTGATCCACTCTTCGCCCCGGATGACGTGCGTGATCTCCATGAGGTGGTCATCCACCACGTTGGCCAGATGATAGGTGGGCAAGCCGTCGGCCTTCACCAACACCTGCATGTCCACGGTGCGCCAGTCGATCTCGATCCGGCCGCGCAACAAATCGTGGAGGACGCAGACGCCCTGCT
>DATMAF010000075.1:0-9761 GCA_035560315.1 Terriglobia bacterium
AGGATCCCACCATCCGCGCCAACGCCGCCCGCCATATCGACGGCCTGCGCGCCGAACTGGAGATGGAAGAGATTCAGCGGCGCGCCGCCCTCTTCTACGAGCGGAACGGCCGCTGGCCTTCTTCCACCGCCGAGATGGTCTCGCAGGGATTGCTCGGCGCCGTGCCGCTGGACCCCTCCGGCCATCCCTACCAGATGCAGCCGGACGGCAGCGTTACCCTACACCCCGATAGCACCGTGACTCTGGAATACGACTATGCTCCCTCTCCCCCGCCGCTGCCCTCCGCCGTGCAGCACTAGAAGCGCCCGGCTGTGTTAAGCTGGCCGTTCCAGATGACCCGAAGCGATTTTGGATTCACTGCCCGCGAGCGCGCCCTCTTCCGCAGGCTCTCCAGCCCCCACAAGATCCAGCGCTTCCTGGACGCGGACTTGGGCTACGACACCGGCAAGGATGGCCTGCGCTGCCGCTCGCCCCGCAACGTGCTGCGCGATGGCGTGGCGCAGTGCATGGACGGGGCACTGTTTGCCGCCGCTGCGCTGCGGATGCTGGGGTATCCGCCCCTGCTGGTGGATTTGGAGGCTGAACGCGACGACGATCATGTCCTGGCGGTCTTCCGAACCGACGGCCACTGGGGCGCCGTCGCCAAGTCGAACTACGCCGGACTGCGCTTCCGCGAACCGGTCTACCGCACGCTGCGCGAACTGGTGATGAGCTACTTCGAGCATTACTACAACCCGGCGGGCGAGAAGACCCTGCGGCGTTATTCGCGCCCGGTGAACCTAAGTCGCTTCGACCGCATGCATTGGATGACAACGGAAGAAGATGTCTGGGCGATCCCCGAATATCTTTGTGCCATCGCCCATCAACCCCTGCTGCCCCCCGCCGTGGAGCGCCGGCTGGGCCGTATGGACCAGCGCCTCTATCAAGCCGGCTTGCTCGGCCACGTGAAATAACCTGCTCACCGCTTTGTGGTCCTCCTGAGCGGAGCGAAGAACCTGCTTTACAGGAAGTTCAGCGCACTATGGGTGGGAACCGGCACTGCGGCCTTACATCGCTTCCGGGACTTCGATGCCCAGCAGGTCGAGCGTGCCCACGAGAGTGTGTTCAACGACTCGCACCAGCCACAGCAGAAATGCCTGGCGCTGGGGGTCCGGCTCAGTGAGGATGTGGTGGCGATGATAGAAATTGTTGAAGCTCTGGGCCAGTTGGAAGGCGAACTTGGCGACGGCGGCCGGTTCCGTAGTGGCGATGGCCTGCTCCACTGCCGCCTCCCACTGGCTGGCCTGGTATAGCAACTGCCAGAAGAGGTCGCCCTGGGGGGACGCCAGAAATTTCTCCAGCGTGGCGCGGCCCGCCTCCACCTCGCCCTTCTGACTTCTGTCTCCTGTCTGCTGACTTCTGCTTTCTTCATACTTCGCAAAGATGTTCCGCGCCCGCACCACGGCGTATTGCACATAGGGGCCGGTCTCGCCCTCAAAGCTCAGCGCCTCCTTCAGGTCGAAGGCGATCACCGCGTTGCAGGTGTACTTCAGCAGGAAGTAGCGCAGCGCCCCGATGGCGATCTGCCGCGCGATGCGCTGCCGCCTCTCCGGCGGATCGTCCGGGTGCCGCGCCTCCACCTCGCGCTGCGCCTCGGCGATGAGCCGGTCGATCAGGTCGTCGGCCTTCACCCCCAGGCCCTTGCGCCCGGAAACCTCGACATAGGGCCTCTTGCGGTCTTCTTCAGATAGCTCGATGCCCAGCAGTTCGCAGGTGCGCGGCGAAAGCGCCACCATCTCGTAGGAGAAATGAATGGAGCGCTCCGCCTGCTCGGTGTAGCCCAGCGCGCGCAGGCCCTCCACGACGATGTTCTGGAGGTAGGACTGCCGCGTGTCGATGACGTTGTAAACCTTCGCGCCGTGCCCGAAGGCGGGAGGCCGGATTCCTGGGGCCTGTTCGGCGGCGCTGGCCCAGACGATGCGGCCATCGGGGTAGGTATGAAACGGCCGGTAATGGAAGTCACGGCCCAGCAGCCCGAATTTCCATAGCTGGTAGGCGATATCCTTGCCGACGTAGGTCACGGTGCCGTTCGACCGCACGATCACCTTGCTCTCATCGTACCCTTCAGTCTCCGGTTCGGTCGGTTCCGGGTTCTCTTCCCTGCCTTGCGGCCTCATCACCCAGCAGCCCTTGTTGCGCCCTTCGGTCTCAAAGACAATGGCGCCCTTCGACTTGAGCAACTCGAAGGCTTGATCCCAGAAGCGCAGGTGCAGAATCTCGCTCTCGCGCGGCAGCAGGTCATAGACCACGTTCATGCGCAGCATGGTGGCGAGGTGGCGGTGCACGATAGCGGTCGAGACGATCTCGGCCAGCCGCGCTGCATCGCCGCTGCCGCGCTCGATGGCTTGGAGCGTGTCCTGCCGCAGCTTTGTGCGCGTCTTGTCCTGCTCGAAGTACTGCGACACCCGCGCGTAGAGGTCCCAGCAGTAGTAGTCGAATTTCACGGCCGGATCGGCGATGAGCCGCTCCACCTCCTGCGGCGATTTCTTTTCCAGCTCCAGGAAGCCCACCACCACGTCGGCCACCTGCACGCCGGTGTTGTCGATGTAGTTCTGCACCTCCACCGTGGCGCCGCGACTGCGCAGCAGCCGCACGAAGGTGTCGCCCAGCGCAGCGTTGCGCAGGTGGCCGATATGCGCCGCCTTGTTGGGATTGATGTTGGTGTGCTCGACGATGATCTTTTCCGGGGATGGAACCGCGGGTTCTCCTTCACCCTTCAACCTCGCTCGGGACTCCTCCGAACGGCCTTCTTCAGCCCCAACGCCCGCGGCGAAGGCCGCGCGGTCAAGGAACAGGTTGACGTAGCCCGCCCCGGCCACCTCCGCGCGCGCTACGCCCGGCAACGCCTTCAGCGCGGCGGCGATCTCTTCGGCCACCTGGCGCGGCGGACGGCGCAGCCTGCGCGCCAGTTCCATCGCCAGCGGCAGCGCCATGTCGCCCATCTCCGGGCGCGGCGGAACGCTGACGATGACGTTCGCTTCAACGCCATACTGCCGCGCCACAAACTCCCGCGCCGCCTGCCGCACTTGTGCCTGGAAGCTCAGAAACATCGGAAACAGAGATGCCCGCGATCCTTTCAGAAATACGCCACTATAACATGCCGCAGGTGCTGGAATGAATTTGAGGACTGGTTACGGTACCGGCTGGCCGCATTGACGGCACACCGAGCGGCGCTTGGCGTTGAGCGTCGCGCAGTTGCGGCAGCGGTAGTAGGCCCGCCGCGTGAACCACTCGGTGAACACCGCCGCTCCGCCCAGGATGCCCACCAGCAGCGCGACGCTCAGCAAGGTATCCATCATTCCCTGCCTTTCCAACCCCTTCCAGTTCACTATAACAAACCGGCCGGCGCGCGACGGGCCTGCCGCCGGCAAACCGGCGCCACCGGTGCCTCCTGTTCTGTCACAGGCGGCAAAGCCGCGGAGGATAGGCGGTGGGAGGCGATTCCAACCCTGCGGAAAATTTGACAACCCGGCGGCGGGCGGTAATCATGTCACCTTATCTTGGGTGCGAGCATGGGAAATTCCAGGATGCGGGATGAGGCCCTGGCGGAGCTGGAGGCAGCCCTGGCGGGCGCGCGCTCGCTGTGCGTGCTGACCGGCGCCGGCGTCTCGGCCGAGAGCGGCGTTCCCACCTTCCGGGGTCCCGGCGGCCTGTGGCGGCAGTACCGCATGGAAGAGCTGGCCACGCCGGAAGCCTTTGCGCGGCAGCCGCTGGTAGTCTGGGAATGGTACGCCTGGCGGCGGGAAGTGATGCACAACGCCCGGCCCAACCCGGCGCATTACGCGCTGGCGGAGCTGGAAGAGCGGATCGCGATGCGGCCCGGCGCCCGCTTCACGCTGGTCACACAAAACGTGGATGGCTTGCATGAGCGCGCCGGCTCGCGGAACGTGGTTTGCCTGCACGGCAGCGTGTGGCGGCTGCGCTGCCCGGCCTGCGGCGCCGAGCGCGAGGACCGCTCGGTTCCGCTGCGCCCTTTCCCGCCTCGCTGCGCGTGCCAGCGGATGATGCGCCCGGCGGTGGTCTGGTTCGGCGAGATGCTGCCGGAGGCCGCCTTGCGGACCGCGATGGAGGCGGCCTCCGCCGCGGATGTGTTCCTGGTGGTGGGCACCTCGGCGCTGGTGCATCCGGCGGCGTCGCTTCCGCTGATCGCTCAACAGCGGGGCGCGCGCCTGATCGAAATCAACCCCGAACCAACGCCCTTGTCGGCGCGGGCCGATCTGACTCTGGCGGGCAAGGCCGGTGAAATTCTGGGCGCGCTTCGCCCCCACCGGTCCGCGATATGAACCCCCGCGGCTTGCACCGGATGGCGGGGACGCGAGAACGGTCCGACGGGTTCTCCGTACCGCGCCAACTCTCTTCGGGGTACCGGAGAAGCGAAGGCACGAATGGCTGAGAAGACAAAATTTTATCTGACCACGCCGCTGTACTATGTGAACGCGGCGCCCCACCTGGGCCATGCCTACTCGACGCTGGTGGCCGACACCATCCGTCGCTTTAAGCGCATGCAGGGCTACGACGCCTATCTGCTCACCGGCAACGACGAGCACGGCCAGAACATCGAGCGCATCGCGCGCGAGCGCGGCATCCCGCCCCAGCAGCATTGCGACGAGCTGAGCGCGCAGTTCCGCAGCCTGTGGGACCGCCTGGGAATCCACTATGACGGCTTCATCCGCACCACCGAGGAGCGGCACAAGGTTGCGGTTCTGCGCCTGTGGTCGCGGCTGGCGCAGGCCGCTGCGCCCGACGGCCAGCCCGCCGTCTATCGCGGCAGCTACTCGGGCTGGTACTGCCCGCGCTGCGAGGAGTTTAAGGACGAGGCCGGCCTGCGCGAGCCGGATCACCAGTGCGCCATTCACGAGCAGCCCTGCCAGTGGACCGAAGAAGAAAATCTCTTCTTTCGCCTCTCGGCCTATCAGGATAGCCTGCTGCGGTGGTACGACGAGCATCCCGAGTTTCTGCGTCCGGAGACGCGCCGCAACGAAGTGATCTCGTTCGTTCGCGGCGGCCTGCGCGACCTCTCCATTAGCCGCACCACGATCCAGTGGGGCATTCCAGTCCCGGGGGAAGCGGGCGGCGCCGGGCATGTCTTTTATGTCTGGCTGGACGCCCTGACCGGCTATCTGAGCGGCATCGGCCTGGGCCAGGACGGCGAAGCGGCGAAACAGTTCGAGAGACTCTGGCCCGCCGACCTGCATCTGGTCGGCAAAGAGATCGTCCGGTTCCACGCCGTCTACTGGCCGGCGTTCCTGATGGCAGCGGGACTGCCGCTGCCGCGCAGCATCTTCGCGCATGGCTGGCTGCTGTTTGAAGAGAGCAAGATGTCGAAGTCGAAGGGCAACATCGTGCGCCCGGACCCCATCCGCGAGGTGCTGGGCGTGGACGCGCTGCGCTACTTCCTGCTGCGCGAGGTGCCGTTTGGCCAGGATGGCAATTTCTCCTACGACGCTCTCCTGACGCGCTACAACGCGGATCTGGCCAATGACCTCGGCAACCTTTCGAGCCGGGTTCTCACCATGATCAGCCGCTATTTCAACGGGGAGATTCCCTATCCCTCGCCGCTGCCGCAGCGGCCCGCGCAGGACCGCCGCATCGCCGAACTGGGGACGGAAGTCCTCCGCCGCTACGGCGAGAGCATGGACCGGCTCGAATTCAGCGCCGCGCTGGAAGCGGTGTGGGAGCTGATCGCCGCCGTCAATAAGTTTCTGGTGGATACCGAGCCGTGGACGCTGGCGGAGCGCAATACGGGCGACGACCGCTCGCGGCTCGCCACGATCCTTTACGTCGCGGCGGACGCGCTGCGGGTGGCGACGGCGCTGCTGGCGCCGGTCATGCCGGAAGCGGCTGCCAAGATCTGGCGGCAACTGGGCCAGACTGCCGACCTCTCCGCGCTGACGTTGGATGAGCTGGCAAAATCTTCGCTCGGCGTGGGCGAGAAGATCGGCAAGGTGGAGCCGGTCTTCCCCCGCCTGGGACGCGAGGAGACCTTGCAGAAGCTTCAGAGAGCGGAAGAGAAAGCCGCGCAGCCGCCGGCAGCGGCAAAATCCGGGACAGCGTCCGCAGGCCCTGGGGAACCGCTCCCGCGGCTTCCGATCGAGGAGTTTCTGAAGTGGGACCTGCGCGTCGGCGAGGTGCTGGCGGCGGAGCGCGTCAAGGGAGCCACCAAACTGCTGCGGCTGGAGGTCGACATCGGTTCCGAGGTTCGCCAGGTGCTGGCGGGCATTGCCGAGTACTATGAGCCCGAGAAACTGGTGGGGCGCAAGGTGGTGATCCTCGCCAACCTGGAGCCGCGCAAGCTGCGAGGCCTGGAATCCAACGGCATGTTGCTGGCGGCCTCGGTCGGCAAGGAAGACCGGCCGGTCATCGTCAGCTTTACGGAAGACGTGCCCAATGGCGCTCGCCTGCGCTAAGAGGTTGTTATGACAGAAGCCGGAGCCCCGCGACGCCCGGCGGAAGCCGGAGCCCCGGAAGGGACGGAGTCCTTCGCTGACTCCCACGCCCACCTTGACTTCTCCGATTACGACGCCGACCGCGAGCAGGTGTTCGAGCGCGCCCGGGCGGCGGGCGTCGCCTATGTGCTGGCGATGGGCGGCGCGGGCGGCCCCGCGCAGCTTCGCTCGGGTCTGGCCATCGCCGAAGGCCGCGAAAACGTCTGGGCCACCTCCGGCATCCATCCCCATGAAGCACAGCACGCTGGGGAGGAACACTTCGCAGCATTAGAGCAACTGGCGCGGCATCCCAAAATTGTCGCCATCGGCGAGATCGGCCTCGACTATCACTACGACCACTCGCCGCGCGACCTCCAGCAGAGGGTCTTCCTTCGCCAGATGGAGATCGCCGCGGCGGCGCGGTTACCCCTCGTGATCCACTGCCGCGAGGCCTGGGATGACTGCCTGCGCCTGCTCGAGGAACAATGGCGGCGCACCGGGCTGGGCGGCATCCTGCACTGCTTCAGCGGCACGGTGGAGGACGCCCGGCGCGGCATGGAGCTGGGCTTCTACGTTTCGTTCGCCGGCAACATTACCTTTCCGAAAGCCAACCATCTTCGCGAGACCGCGGCGCAAGCCCCCCGCGACCGCCTGCTGATTGAAACCGACTGCCCGTTCCTTGCTCCCGTCCCCTATCGCGGCCAGCGCAACGAGCCGGCTTATGTGGTCCGCACCGCCGCCCAAGTCGCGGCCCTGCACCAATGCTCGGTCGAAGAGGTGGCCTGCTTCACCACCCGCAACTTCCTGGAGTTTGTGAAGCAGGGCAGGAAAATGTAGCGGATCCTAATCTGCCGGGACGCGCTCAATGCGGGCGCCGAGGGCGGTGAGCTTTTCCTCGATGCGCTCGTAGCCGCGGTCGATGTGGTAGACGCGCTCGATGATGGTCTCGCCCTGCGCGGCAAGGCCCGCGATCACGAGGGATGCCGAAGCCCGCAGGTCGCTCGCCGTAACGCCCGCGCCGCTCAGCGGCGTCGCCCCGCGCACCACGGCGCGGTTGCCCTCGACGCGGATGTTCGCGCCCATGCGCGCCAGCTCGAGGGCGTGCAGGAAGCGGTTCTCGAAGATTGTCTCGGTAACAACCGACGTCCCCTCCGCCTGCGTCACCAGCGCCATGTACTGCGCCTGCATGTCGGTGGGAAAGCCGGGATATTCCTCCGTCTTCATGTCGGCCGCCTTCAGGGAGGGGCTCCCCGTGGCCCGAAGCTTGCCGGCCGATGGAACCTCGATCGTCATGCCCACTTCGCGCAGCTTGGCGATCACCGCCGAGAGGTGTTCCGGGTTGCACTCCTCCAGCGTAACTTCGCCGCCGGTGATGCCCGCCGCCGCCAGAAATGTGCCCGCCTCGATGCGATCCGGAATGATGCGGTGCGTCGCGCCGCCGAGCAATTGAACGCCCTCCACGCGGATGGTGGACGTGCCCGCGCCTTCGATCTTCGCGCCCATCTTGGTCAGCAAATCGGCCAGATCAGAGACCTCCGGTTCGCGGGCGGCGTTTTCGAGAACCGTCTCGCCGTCGGCCAGCACCGCCGCCATCAGCAGATCTTCCGTGCCCGTGACGGTGATGCGGTCAAAGTAAATCCTCCCGCCGCGCAGCCGCGGGGCGCGCGCGATGACCATGCCGTGCTCGGTTGCGATCTCAGCCCCCAGTTGTTCGAGGCCTTTCAGGTGCAGGTCGATGGGCCGCGCGCCGATGGCGCAGCCGCCCGGAAGCGACACGCGCGCCTCCCCGCAGCGCGCCAGCAGGGGCCCCAGGATGAGGGTGGAGGCGCGCATGGTCCGCACCAGTTCCCAGGGAGCCTCTACATGGGTGATCTGCCGCGCCCGGGCGGTGAGCCGCCGCTGGCGCGTCCAGGCCTCTGGCCCGTCGTCCATCTCGACCCCCAGCGTCTTCAGCAGGTGGCACGTGGTGCGGATGTCGCGCACGGCGGGGAGCCCTTCCAGGGTGACGGGCTGATCGGTGAGCAGGCACGCCGCCAGGCAGGGCAGCGCGGCGTTTTTTGCCCCGCTGATGCGCACCGTCCCGCCCAGCGGCGCGCCGCCGTGGATGATGAAACGATCCATGCCTTATATCTTACGAAGGAATGCTTCCGCCGCGGAGAGAACTTCCTGCACTGTTTGCTCGGAAGGCGCCTCGCAATAAACACGCAGCAGCGGCTCGGTTCCCGACGGGCGCACCATCAGCCACGCTCCGTTGTCCAGATACATCTTGATGCCGTCCAGGTCTTCGCGGCGCTTGACGCCGAAGCCGGCAAACCGCTGGAGGTCCCGGGCGGCCGCCGTCGCCATCGCCCGCTCCTTCTGGCCCGGCTCAAGGGTCAGATCGCGGCGGCCATAGTGGAAGGGGCCGAACTCGCGGTGCAGGTCGGCCACCATCTCGCCGAGGGTTTTGCCATAGTGGGCCATGGCTTCGGCCAGCAGCATCGAGTTCAGCACCCCGTCGCGCTCCGGCCCGCCCAGCTCCGGAATGCCGATCCCCCCGCTTTCTTCTCCTCCCATCAGAATGCCGCCCTGCCGCATGCGGTCGCAGATGTACTTGAATCCGATGGGCGTCTCGTAAAGCGGCAGCGAATGCTTGTTCGCCAGCGCGTCCACCAGCTTGGTGGCCGAGAATCCCTTGACCACGCCGCCGCGCATGCCCCGCCCCTCCACCAGATAGCGCAGCAGGATGGAAAAAATTTGCTGCGAGTCGATGACACGGCCGCTGGCGTCCACGGCGCCCACCCGGTCGGCGTCGCCGTCGGTGGCCAGACCCGCTACGGCGGAGCGCCGGACGACGGCTTCTTGCAATTCCTTGAGGTGGGGGGCGATCGGCTCGGGATGAATCCCCCCAAAGAGCGGGTCAGCGTGGCCGTGAATCTCTTCGCAGCGGATGCCATGGCGGGCGCAAAGCGTCCGCAGGCAGCCGCGCGCGGCCCCATACATGGGGTCAACAAGGAACAGATAGTCGCGGCGGGCGACGGCCTTCAGGTCCACCACCGATTCGATGTGGCGCAGGTACGGCTCCACCAGGTCGCAGAGTTCCACCGACGCCGGCGGGCGCGCAGCGGGCTCGGGGTATCCGGCGGCGAGGCGGGGAAGATTCTCCTCGATCTTGCGAATGATGGCCGGGTCGGCCGACCCCCCGTAGCTGGCCTTGACCTTGAAGCCGTTCCACTGCCACGGGTTGTGGCTGGCGGTGATCACGATGGCGCCGGCGGCCTGGCGCCGTCGCACGGCGAAAGCAACGGCCGGGGTGGG
>DATMAF010000076.1:0-2599 GCA_035560315.1 Terriglobia bacterium
GGTTTCTCCGGACACGTTGTATAAATACCTTTCCGAAGGAAAAGTGCCGGCGTTCAAGCTGGGCAACCGCTGGCGATTGAAAAAATCGACCTTGGACCGCTGGATGGAGCGGCAGAGTCAAGCACGCGAAGGCAATGCTCCCAGGAAAGCAGCGGCAGCACGGGCGCGTTAGCCAGGACCGGGGGAAGCGATGTTTGGATTCCGCAGTTCGAGTCAGGTGGTGGGATTGGATATCGGTTCCAGTGCCGTCAAGGCAGTCGAGCTGAAACGCCGGGGCCGGGAACTGGAAGTCATCCGTCTGGGCATGGAAACGCTGGCGCCCGAGATTGTGGTCGACGGGGCCATCGTGGACACCGGCCAAGTCTCCAACACCATATCGCGCATTTTTGCGGAAGGAAAAATCAAGACCAAAAATGTGGCCACCTCGGTGTCCGGCCACTCGGTGATCGTCAAAAAGCTGGCCTTGGAGCCCATGACGGAAGAGGATCTGGAAGGCGCCATTCAAATGGAAGCCGCCCAGCACATTCCCTTTGACATCACGGAAGTGAATCTGGATTACCAGATCCTGGAAACCCCCGCCGACAGTCCCACCATGGACGTGCTGCTGGTGGCCGTCAAGAAGGACAAGATCCTCAATTACACCAACGTCGTGACGCTGGCTGGCAAGACCCCCACCATCGTGGACGTGGACGCCTTTGCGCTCCAGAACGTTTACGAGTATAACTACGACCCGCCGGCGGATCTGACGGTGGCGCTGCTGAACCTGGGCGCCAGCGTCATGAACATCAATATTGTGAAAGGCACTGTGCCCTTGTTCACCCGCGACGTCTCCGTGGGGGGAAACCAGTATACGGACACGCTGCAAAAGGAGCTCGACCTGGGCTTCGAGGAGGCTGAGACGCTGAAAACCGGCGTCACGCTGCCGGGCATCAGCGATGAAGCCCGGCTGCCGGTCTTGAAATCCGTTTCCGAAATCATTGTTCTGGAAATTCAGCGCACCTTTGACTTCTTCCGCGCCACGGCCAGCGGCGAGCAGATCCGCAAGATTTATGTCGCCGGCGGCTCGGCGCGCGTCTACGGGCTGATGGAGCTGTTGCAGCAGGAACTGGGGCTTCCCGTGGAGCAGTTGGATCCCTTCCGCCGCATCAAGTACGACACCACCGGGGCGATGGGCGAACTGGTCTCCAGCAACCCGCCCCGGCTGGCCGTGGCGGTGGGGCTGGCCCTAAGGAGTTTTGAAGACCTATGATTCGCGTAAACCTGCTCGGGGAAGCGAAGAGAAAAAAGCGCCGGGCGGCGGCTCCCCTGGTCGCGCCGGGCGCCGGGCTGATGCTGGCGCTGTTGGTGGTGCTCCTCGTCGCGGTGGCGGGGGTGCAATGGTATCGCTACGGCCAGTTGCAAGAGCAAGGCCGGCAACTGGACTTGGAGGTGGCCCGCCTGACGGCCGAGAAGGCCGAGCTGGCGCAAGTCCAGGCGCAATATGAGACCTTCTCCCGGCGCAAGGAGTTGTTGCAGGCCCGCATCAATATCATTGAGCAGCTCAAAGCGCAACAGTCCGGCCCGGTGATCCTGCTCAACACCCTGGCCAGTTCCGTGTCCGCAACCGAGTCGCTGTGGCTGACCGGCTTCGTCAAAACCGGCACCAACATCAGCGTCACGGGCATGGCGTTGTCGATGCGCGCGGTGGCCGATTTCATCACCCGGCTCAAGAACAGCAATACCTTCCGGGATGTGAACCTGCGGGAAACCGTTCAGGAGACGGCCCGGGACAGCCAGAATTTTACGTTCACGGTGGAGGCCCAAGTCGAGCCGCCGACTCCGTTGCCGGCGGCAGGCGGAGCTGCCTAGCTCTGGCTCAGCAGAAAGGGAGAGCCCGATGCCGTTGCCGAAATTCAGCGAACTGTCCACCACCATCCAGTTGGTGATTGTGGTGGCCGTCGGAGCGATCGTCTGGGGCCTGTCGGAATACATGATGCTCCAGCCGGTGAAGCAGTCCAACCAGGCAAAGCAGACGCAGCGGGACCAACTGGAAGCGGCCAACCGGCCGCTGCGCCAGTACCGCGACAGCGTGCGCGCGTTGGAGGCGGACAACCGCCGGCTCGAGAATCAGCTGGCCAACCTGCGCCGCATCGTTCCGAACGAGAATGAGGTGGATAACTTCATCCGGCTGCTGCAAACCGAGGCGGCCACGGCCGGCATTTCCTTGCGCCGCTTTACCGCCAAGCCGGTGGTCACCCAGCAATACTACGTGGAAGTCCCCTTTGAAATGGAGCTGGACGGGGCCTTTTATGAGGTCTTGCAGTTCTACGATCGCTTGGGCCGGGTCGAGCGAATCACCAATGTGTCGGACCTGAAAATGGACGGCATCCAGTCGGCGCGAGGCGCCACCGGACGCTACAATTATGGCCCGAATGAAACCGTCACGGCAGTGTGCACGGTAACGACATTCTTTAGCCGGGAAGAGCAGCCGGGCGAGGAAAGCGCCGCTGCAGCGCCCGCGCCGGGCGGTAGGGGCGCTCCTCCGGCCGCCAGCCGCCCGGCGGCCACTCGGTGAGGGAGGGGTCCGTGAGGAAGAGTCCGCCAACAAGAAAGGTGCTGG
>DATMAF010000077.1:0-3493 GCA_035560315.1 Terriglobia bacterium
TATTACGACCGCCCCAACTTGCTGGGCGTGCCGGGCGAAGACCTGCCGAAGGTCTCCCACTACTACCGCGAAGCGCATCCCTATGCGAATTGCGATGTGGCCGTAATTGGAGGCCGGAATTCAGCGGCCGAAGCGGCGCTCGACCTCTATCGCCACGGCGCGCGCGTGACGCTGATCCATCACAGCGCCAAGCTCTCCGACAAGATCAAGTACTGGCTGCGGCCCGATCTCGAAAACCGCATCCAAAACAAGGAAATTCAGGCGCTATTCAATACCCGCGTGCTGGAAATCCGGCCCGATTCCCTGGTGATCGCCCCGGCCCACTCCACCGCCGACCCCTCGGTCGAGCGCATCAGCGGTCCCACCCATATCCAGACGCTGAAGAACGATTTCGTCTTCGCGATGACCGGCTATCACCCCGACACCACCTTCCTGAAGCAGTTGGGCGTGGCCGTGGAGCCGCGCCGCCTGCGCCCGCAATGCGATCCCAAGACGCTCGAAAGCAACGTGCCCGGCGTGTATCTGGCGGGAGTGATTATCGCGGGGTTAGATACCAATGAAATCTTCATCGAAAACGGGCGCTTGCACGGCAAACAAATCGTTGCCGACATCGCCGCCAAACTGAAGAGCCGTTTTTAGCCGGCCGGCGCGCTACGCGCCGGGCTTGGCGACGTGCAGGCCGCACTCTTTCTGATCGCTCTGCTCCCACCACCAGCGGCCCGCGCGCGGGTTTTCACCCGGCGCGGTGGCGCGCGTGCACGGCAGGCAGCCGATGCTGGTGAATCCTTTCGAATACAGTTGGTGGCGCGGCACGTTGTGCGCCTTCACGTAATCCTCGAGCTGCTGTTGCGTCCAGTCGGCGATGGGATTCACCTTCACGATCCCGCCGTTCGCGGCGTCCCTTTCGACTTTGGGGACCTGGGTGCGGGAGGCCCACTGCTCGCGCCGCAGGCCGGTGACCCAGGCGTCCATGCCGGCCAGGTACCGTTGCAGCGGCTTGACCTTGCGCACGCCGCAGCACTCATGGCGATTCTCCACGCTCTCGTAGAACAAGTTCAGGCCCTTGGCCTCGACCATCGCGCGCACTTCCGCCGCGTCGGGAAACAACACCTCCAGCTTGACGCCATAATGGTCGTGCAGCCGGTCCATCATGTCGTAGGTCTCCTGAGGCAGCCGGCCCGTATCCAGCGTGAAGACGCGCACCTGCGGCTCGATACGGCAGGCCAGGTCCAGCACCACCATGTCCTCGGCCTGAAGGCTGTTGGAAAGCGCGATGCGGGGATGAAACTTTTTTAGCGCCCAGCGCAGGACGTCCTCCGCCGTCTGCCGCTCAAACGCCGCTGCGAGTTGCGCGAGTTCCTGGGTTGACAGTGCCGGTGCGGCCATGATGTTACAAAACCCCTCCCTCGCGCAGCAGGCGCAGCGCGTCCTCCACCGAAACGCCCTCGGACTGCACGGCCAGGTCCTCCGGAGCCTGCGCCAGCACCTCCGGCGCCAGCACCGAGAGGCAGATCACCCCGGCGCGGCGCAGCGCGCCGGCGATCTCGGTGGCGCGGTCGGTCAGACGCTCGTCGTCCAGCACCGCAACGACATGGCCCAGGTCAAACAAGCGGCGCTCCAATTGGTAGGCCAGTTCGCGTGCGTTGGCTCCGCGGATCCAGACCGTCACGGGTCTCTGCCCGTAGCGGGCGGCGCGCTCGCCGGCGCTCACCCGGCCCTTGCCCGCGGTTTCGGTCGCAGCTTCCGCGATCATCCCTGCCCCGGCGGTGGCATGCGTCAGCCGGTCGATGAGGATGAACGATCCGGTGCCCTTGCACCGCGCGTAGCTATCAAAGGCCAGCGGGGCGCTGGTGGTGATCTCGCAATAGGCAATGCCGTTCAGCTTCAGGTGGCGCTGGAGGACCCGCTCCAGGGTGTTCACGTCCACGCGGTAGTGAATTTGGGTCACGGCCCCCGTCACGGTCCGGGCCGCATGCTTCAGGTAATATTGTTTGCCCACTGCCAGCGGCTCGTCGTCCATCCAAACCAGGTAGGCCGCAAAGCGCGTGCCCACCTGCGGCGGATTCTCGGGCGAAACGAGCAGGTCGCCGCGGCTCAAGTCGATCTCATCCTCCAGCGTCACGGTGATGGCCTGCGGCGGGAAGGCCTCCTGCAGAGGGCCGTCGAAGGTCACGATGGAGCGCACGCGGGTGGTCCTGCGCGAGGGCAGCGCCATCACCGCATCGCCGGGGCGCAGCACGCCCGCCGCGAGCGTTCCGGAGTAACCGCGAAAATCCGGGTTGGGGCGGTTGACGTACTGCACCGGAAAACGCAGGTCGGCGAGGTTGCGGTCCTGGGCGATCTCGATGGTGTCGAGCAGGGTCATCAGCGGCGGGCCGTCATACCACGGCATGTGGGGGCTGGGGTTCACCACGTTGTCGCCTTTGAGCGCCGACAGCGGCAGGAAACGGACATCCTCCGGCGCCACGGCGGCGCGCTTCAGGCTGGTGATGAAATCGCGGTAGTCCCGGCAGATGCTTGCAAACACCTCCTGGCGGTATCCCACCAAGTCCATCTTGTTCACGGCCACGATGATGTGCCGGATGCCCAGCAGCGACACGATAAAGGTGTGCCGCCGGGTCTGCGGCAGCACGCCGTTGCGGGCATCCACCAGGATGATGGCCAGGCTGCAGGTGGAGGCCCCGGTGGCCATGTTGCGGGTGTACTGTTCGTGGCCGGGGGTATCGGCGATGATGAACTTGCGCTTCGCGGAGGAAAAGTAGCGGTAAGCGACGTCGATCGTAATCCCCTGCTCGCGCTCGGCCTGCAAGCCATCCACCAGCAGCGCCAGATCGATCTCGTCGCCGGTGGTGCCGTACTTGCGGCTGTCCTGGGTGATGGCGGCGAGCTGGTCCTCGTAGATGGTCTTCGAATCGTGCAAGAGCCGCCCGATCAGCGTGCTCTTGCCGTCGTCCACGCTGCCGCAGGTCAGCAGCCGCAGCAGTTCCTTGCGCTCCTGCTGCGCCAGGTACTCATGAATGGTCGCGGCGGTCGCCTCCATCTCCTGCGGCACGCTAGAAGTATCCCTCCCGTTTCTTTTTCTCCATCGAGCCGGCCTGGTCGAAGTCGATGACGCGGCCCTGCCGCTCCGACGTGCGCGCCACCAGCATCTCCTGAATGATTTCGGGCAGCGTCGTGGCGGTGGATTCCACCGCCGCCGTCAGCGGATAGCAGCCCAGCGTGCGGAAGCGCACCATGCGCATCTCCGCCTTGCGGCGCAGTTGCTCCGGCATGCGGTCGTCATCCACCAGGATCAGCCCCTCGGGGGTGGGCACCACCGGGCGCATCTTGGCGAAGTAGAGCGGCACAATGGGAATCTGTTCCAGATAGATGTATTGCCAGATGTCCAGCTCCGTCCAGTTCGACAGCGGAAAGACCCGGATGCTCTCGCCCTTGGTGATCTTGGTATTGTAGAGATTCCACAGTTCCGGCCGCTGGTTCTTGGGGTCCCAGC
>DATMAF010000078.1:0-5062 GCA_035560315.1 Terriglobia bacterium
GTCGCCCAGGCCCAGGTGGTAACATTGCCCGCCGGGACGAGCCTGCAAGTGGTGCTGGAAACCTATCTCAATACCCGCGATACCAAGGCCGGAGAGCCGTTCCGGTCCCGACTGGTCATGCCCGTATTCATCGATGAGCAGGAAGTGCTCCCCATTGGCGCCGTCATCGAAGGCACCGTAGCGCGCGTGCAAGGGCCGGGGCGCGTTTCCGGCCGGGCGGAGATGCAACTGCGCCCGGAGAAGGTCACCCTTCCGAACGGAGAAGTTCTTCCGCTGTCGGCGACCATCACCGGAGGAACCGCTGGCGAGAATACCCAGATTGACTCGGAGGAAGGCACCATCCGGGCTTCGGGCAAGGAAGGAATGGATGTGCGCGGCACCATGGGAGGCGCAACCACCGGCGCCATTATGGGGGCGGTGATCGCCGACCAGGTGGCTGGCGGTGGGATTGGCACGGGCGCGGCTATCGGAGCCGGCGCGGTGCTGGCCGTGGCGGTCCTGCGCCAGATCTTCAAGCGGGGCAACGAAGCCGAACTGCCCGCCGGAAGCGAAATCCGACTGGAATTGAACCGGGCGCTTTCCTTCAATCCCACCATGCAGGAGGTGTCCCCGTCTGCTCCCCGCAGCCCCGACAGCAAAAGCATTCCCCGGCAGGATCGGAGACCGGAGTTGACGCGGCCGGAAGACTAGCGGTGGCGTTCCTGGCTTCCGGCAGAAGGCGGGAGGCAAGCCGCCAACGAGTTGCCCTGCGCCACAGCTCATTCCCAGTGAGGAGACGATGGAGCAAACCGCTGCCAAGAGCCCGGCGGTGACGGAACCCGTTGCCGCCGACAATCCGCGAGACATCACCACCCGCAACTTTCACGTTGTCGCCAACCGCCTGGGTCTGGACACGGAAATGCGCACCCTGCTGACGACCCCGTTCCGGGAACTGCGCGTGGAGGTGCCCGTGCGGCTCGACGATGGTTCCCTGAAGGTCTATTTGGGATACCGCATCCAGCACAATGGCGTGCGCGGACCGGCCAAGGGAGGGATTCGATACCATCCCATGGTGACGGTGGATGAGGTCCGCGCCCTGGCGGAAGCCATGACCTGGAAAACCGCCATCGTCAATATTCCGTTTGGCGGAGCCAAAGGGGGCATTGTCTGCGACCCGCGCACCATGAGCCAGACCGAACTCGAACGGCTCACGCGGAAATTCACCTCCCGCATCCAGGTGATCCTCGGACCCTACCGCGATATCCCGGCCCCGGACATGAATACGAACGCCCAGGTCATGACCTGGATTTTCGACGAGTACAGCGCCCACCACGGCTACACCCCGGCCTGCGTCACCGGCAAGCCGGTGGAACTGGGCGGCTCTCTGGGCCGCGAGTCGGCCACCGGCACCGGCGTGACCATCCTGATCCGGGAAATGATGAAAGAGCTGGGCCGCCCGCTGCAAGGGGCGACCGTGGCGTTGCAGGGCTTCGGCAACGTCGGCAGCCATGCGGCCCGCGCGCTTGCCCGCGAAGGCGCCCGGATCATCGCGATCAGCGATTATTACGGGGGCATCTTCTCGCAGGCGGGCATCGCCATCGACGATCTGCTCCAGCACCAGGCCGCCACCGGCAGAATCCAAGGGTTCCCGGGGAGCCAGCCCATCTCAAATGAAGATTTGCTGGAGCTTCCCTGCGATATCCTGGTCCCGGCGGCGCTGGAGTGCGTCATCCACAAAGGTAACGCCGGGCGCATCAAGGCCGGCGTGATCGCCGAGGCCGCCAATCTGCCGACGACTCCGGAAGCGGACGAAATTCTGAATCGCAAAGGGGTCATGATTCTGCCGGACGTGCTCGCCAATGCCGGCGGCGTGACGGTTTCCTATTTTGAGTGGACCCAGAACTTGCAGCAGTTGTTCTGGGAAGAGGAGAAGGTTCACGCCGAGCTGGAGCGGATCCTGGTGAAAGCGTTTCGCAATGTCGTGGCCCGCGCCAAATCGGAAAAGGTGAGCTTCCGCACCGCCGCCTACACGATCGCGGTGGAACGCGTCGCCCGTGCCGAGAAGCTGCGCGGGACGTAGCGGAGCGGAACAGCGCCGCGAGGGGACTGTGGAAAATCCGCCCTGGGCCGCATCCGGCAAACGCGATCGAGAGATGCCCGGCTCTTCCCCAAAAGAAGCCGAGAAGGGCTCCTTTCCGCAGCATCCCCCGGAGGCTCGCCGGCCAGGGACTTCCCGCGCCATCGGCCAATGGCCGGTAGACTATTGCCCCAACTGCTGCGCGGCTCTCGCGGGGCGGCAGTGTAAAATGGTTTGCCCGCGCTGCGGCTTCTTCCTGTCCTGCTCCGATTTTTACTAACCTTCTCCCGCCTGCAATCAAGCCAGCGTGCGGTAATGGCGAGTGTGCGAAAATAGAGCTGCGGTGTGGATCATTACACGATTCTTGCGGGGTGCCGTGCCCCCGGCGCGCGATATCCTGCTGGTGGAGAGCGGTTCGCCCCAGGCCTTCCGGCAAGGACTGGTCAACATCCGCCAGAGCTTTCCGGAAACCCGTCTGCAGTTGCTGACCTGCTGGCCCGAGCCGGCCCAGAATGTTTTTTCCAGCATTTATCGAGTCCAGGAGTATGCCTCCCGGCGGGAGAAGCTGGCCTTGCTTTTCTCGCTGCGAAAGAACCCCCCGGATGTGCTGGGCATCCTGTGCTCGAACGATCCGATAATGTATTCCTGGAAGCTGCTGGCCACGCTGGTGCTTCCGGCCAAAGTGCTGATTATCAATGAAAATGGGGATTTTTTCTGGCTCGACTGGCAGAATCGCAAAGCGCTGCGACGCTTCCTGCAATCCCGCTGGGTCATCATTCGCAAGGAGTTCCTGCTAACGCTGCTGCGCGGGATGGTGTTTCCGTTGACCTTCCTGTACCTGCTGCTCCACGCCGGATGGCTCTACCTGCGGCGCTGGCGACGCCTGGCGCTGTGGAGAATCCAAGGCGGAGGGCTGCGCAAAGGCAAACCCGAGGCGCTGTGATAAGATACTGCTGGGTGGCGAGGCGGCGATGAAGCTCCCCGTTTACATGGACTATCACGCCACGACCCCGGTCGACCCGCGGGTGCTGGCGGCAATGACTCCTTACTTTACGGAGCGGTTTGGAAACCCTTCCAGCCGCAGCCATTCCCTGGGGTGGGAAGCTGCCGAAGCTGTCGAGGAAGCCCGCCGCCAAGTCGCCCGGCTGATTGGCGCGCAGCCCGAGGAAATCTACTTCACCTCCGGGGCCACCGAGTCCGACAACCTGGCAATCCTGGGTGTCGTTATGGGCCGGCTTGCGGAGCGCCCTCGGGTTTTGACTCTGCCTACCGAGCACAAGGCCATCCTGGATTGCTGCAAGTGGGTTTCCCGTCTCGGCGCGGAAGTTGTATTTCTTCCAGTTGACAAAACCGGATTGGCAGCTCCCGAAGCGGTTCAAAGCGCCTTGAGCAGGAAGACTGTTATTGTTTCTATCATGTTAGCAAACAACGAGATAGGAACCATTCAGCAGATCAATGAGATCGGTTCTATTACACGCAGATACGGAGTGTTATTACACACAGATGCGGCCCAGGCCGTAGGCAAAATTCCGATTGATGTGAAGGAAATGAACATTGATCTCCTCTCACTGACAGCCCACAAAATGTACGGCCCCAAGGGAATCGGCGCTCTGTACGTGCGAGAGGGAACGGTAGGCCAGCTCCTGACGCCGCTCTTGCACGGCGGGGGTCAGGAAAGAGGGTTGCGTCCGGGAACGTTGAACGTCCCGGGGATCGTGGGACTCGGTGCGGCCTGCCGCATTTGCGCCGAGGAGATGCCGCAAGAGAGCGCGCGCCTCGGCCGGCTAAGAGACCGGCTTTTTCAAGGCATCCTGGCGGGGCTGGATGATGTCCATTTGAATGGGCATCCGACGCAGCGGCTGCCCAATAATTTGAACCTGAGCTTCGGGCAAACCGAGGGAGCGGCTCTGCTGGCAAGCCTGAGCGATGTGGCGGTTTCCACTGGAGCGGCCTGCAACTCTGCTGGTTCTAAGGGCAGTCATGTGCTGGAAGCGATTGGCCTGTCCGAGGAACTGATCCAGAGTTCTGTCCGAATCGGTCTGGGCCGGTTTACGACCGAGGAGGAAGTGGAGTATGTCATCGGGCGCTGCGTCGAAGCGGTCCGCGGCGTGCGCGAACACTCCCACCGGCACGCCCCAGTGCGCGGTGAATCGTAGGAAAATGACGGGAGAGGAGCAAATGGAAGAAACGGCCACCAAGGCAATTGAATTGACTCCCAAGGCCATTCAACGGGTTCGCCTGGTGATGCAGCAAAAACCGGAGATTGGCGGCCTGCGCCTGGGAGTGCAGGGCGGCGGCTGTTCCGGCTTCAGCTACGTGACGCAGTTCGAATCCGGCCCCCGTCCCACCGACTACATCTTCGATTTTGAAGGCGCCAGGGTTTTCGTGGATCCCAAGAGCATGGTGTACCTGCGCGGCATGACGCTGGACTACAAGTCGGACTTGATGCAGCAGGGATTTGTCATTCACAATCCCAACGCCAAGACCACCTGCGGCTGCGGTTCGTCATTTTCCGCGTAAACGTTTTTCGCCGGCCTGCGCCCCGACGGTCGTGATCAACATCACCCACCCCGAAATCGAAAAGTATCTGGAAGCGCTTCTGCCGCCGCGTGACGAGGTGCTGGCGGAGATGGAGGCTCTGGCGGCCCGCGACAACATCCCCATCATTGGGCCGGTGGTGGGGCGAATTTTCTACCTGCTGATCCGGCTGCACCGTGCCCGGCGGATTTTTGAGATGGGCTCGGCGATTGGCTATTCCACCCTCTGGGCAGCGCGGGCGGCGGGAGCAGGCGCGGCTGTCTACTACAGCGATGGCGATCCGCACAACGCCGCGCGCGCCGCGGAGTTCCTGCGCCGGGCCGGAGTAGAGGATCGCGTGCGGATTCTGACCGGCGATGCGCTGGAATTGCTGGACCAGACCCCGGGCGAGTTCGACGTCATCTTCTGCGATGTGGACAAGCACCAATACCCCGACGCCTTCCGCAAGGCGGCGCCGCGCCTCCGGCG
>DATMAF010000079.1:0-2214 GCA_035560315.1 Terriglobia bacterium
GGGAGCAAGCAGCTTCACCGCCTGCCGGTCAAAATGAGCCGAGTAGCGCCGCAGATCGTCCAAGCTGCAATCCCGCGGCTGCTTCCCCGCGCGATGGCAGTCCCGCACCAGCTCGCCGACCATCCGGTGCGCCTCATGGAACGGCACGCCGCGCTGAGCGAGGAACTCCGCCAGATCCGTGGCGCAGAGCCAGCCCTCGGCGGCGGCTCGCTTCATGGCCGCCGGATGGAGGCGGGCGGTGCGGACCACCTGCGCGGCTAGGCGCAGCGCCAGCGGCCACTGGCCGGCGGCGTCGAAGACCGGCTCTTTGTCCTCCTGCAGGTCGCGGTTATACGTCAGCGGAAGGCCCTTCAGCGTCGTGGCTAACGAAACCAGGTGCCCCAGCACCCGGCCCGCCTTGCCGCGGATCAGCTCCAGCGAGTCGGGATTCTTTTTCTGCGGCATGAGGCTGCTGCCGGTGGTGACCTCATCGGACAGTTCCAGAAAGCCAAACTCTTCCGAGGAGTACACGATGAAGTCTTCGGCCAGCCGGCTCAGGTGCACAAAGCTGAGGCTGGCGGCAAACAGAAACTCGAGCGCAAAGTCGCGGTCGCTGACGGCGTCCATGCTGTTGCGGGACAGCCGCGAGAAGCCCAGTTCCCGGGCTAGCTGCCGGCGGTCAATCTGCAGGCCGCTTCCGGCCAGCGCGCCGCTGCCGAGCGGGAGCACGTCGGCGCTGCGGTGAACCGCCTCCAGCCGCTCGTGGTCGCGGCGGAACATTTCAAAATAGGCCAGGCAATAGTGCGGCCAGAGCACCGGCTGAGCCCGCCGCAGGTGCGTGTAGCCGGGCAGCAGGACGGCCGGATGGCCCTGCGCTGTTTCAAGCAGGGCGGACAGCAACTCGCGCAGCGCCGCTTGGGCGGTGCGGACGGATTGCTTCATCCAGATGCGAAAGTCGAGGGCGACCTGCTCGTTGCGGCTGCGGCCGGTGTGCAGCTTCTCCGCCAGCCGTCCAATGCGGCCGCGCAACCTGCCGAGGACAAACGTGTGGATGTCTTCCTCGGCGGCGCCTTTCCAGAAATCCGGGCCGGCCGCGGCCGCCTCGCGCCCCAGCGCCTCCAGGGCGCGCGCGGCTTTGGCGGCTTCGGCGCGGGAAAGAATCCCGGCCCGATGCAGCGCCCGCGCGTAGGCTTTGGTTCCCCGGATGTCGGCCTCAGCGAGGCGATAGTCAAATGCGAGCGATTGCGAGAATTCCTGGAGAACGGCTCCGGGAGCTTTCTCGAACCGTCCGCCCCAGAGCTGGTACGGGCTTTTGGGCGGCTGTTTCATCGCCGTTTTCCAGCAGAGGTCCGGGCGTTCTGGGGGGCGCGCGCCGAGGCGGCCTTGGCGGCATTCCTCGCGAAGCGGGATTCGAGCACGGCGCGCGCTTCGATCGGCAGGCCGACCAGGTTAATGAAGCCGCGCGAATCCTTGGGATTGTATCCCTCTCCCATGGTGAAACTGGCCAACTCCGGGGCGTAGAGCGAATAGGGCGAGGTGCGGCTGATGACCTCCACGGTGCCGCGCCGGAGCCGGAGGCGCACCGCGCCGGTAACACTCTGCTGGGTCCGGTTGATAAACGCATCGAGCGCCTCGCGCAGAGGGGTATACCAGAAGCCGTTGTACACCAACTGCGCGTATTCCAGCGCCACGTGCTGCTTGTAGTGCGCCGTGTCGCGGTCCAGACACAACGCTTCCAGCTCCCGGTGGGCCAGCAGGATCAGCGTTCCGCCGGGAGTTTCGTACGCCCCGCGCGACTTCATGCCCACGAAACGGTTCTCCACCAGTTCCGTGCGGCCGACGCCGTGCGCCCCGCCGATCGTGTTCAATCGCTCGAGGAGGGCCACCGGGCGCAGCCGCTTTCCATCGACCGCGACGGGGACGCCCTGCTCAAAGCCAATGGCCACTTCGCCGCCGGCGGCGGGGGCCTTGCGGGGGTCGGTGGTCAGCATCCAGACGTCGTCGGGCACTGCCACGGCGGGGTTTTCCAGGGCGCCGCCTTCGTGGCTGAGATGCCAAAGATTGCGGTCGCGGCTGTAGATCTTCCGGGCCGTAGCGGCCACCGGAATCTTGTGCCGGCGGGCGTATGCGATGGCGTCCTGGCGGGATTTGATTGACCAGTCTCGCCACGGTGCGATGACCGCAAGGTGCGGGGCGAAGGCCTTATACGTGAGCTCGAAGCGGACCTGGTCGTTG
>DATMAF010000080.1:0-7732 GCA_035560315.1 Terriglobia bacterium
GGCGTGGCGGCGCTAGCCGACGCCATCGAACGGCTGCCGGTAGTGGGCTCGGTGCTGCTGACCGGCGCGCATCCGGATGATGAGAACAACGCCCTGCTGACGTATCTGGCGCGCGGGCTGCACCTGCGCACCGCGTACCTCTCGGCCACGCGCGGCGACGGCGGCCAGAACCTGCTCGGCAACGAGCAGTACGAAGCGCTCGGCATCCTGCGCACCGAGGAGCTGATGGCGGCGCGGCGCATCGACGGCGCGGAGCAGTACTTTGCCAACGCCTACGATTTCGGCTTTTCGAAAGACGCCGGGGAGACGCTCGAAAAGTGGGGGCACGAAAACGTCCTGCGCGACTACGTGCGCGTGATTCGCCGCTTCCGGCCCGACATCATCATTTCTCGTTTTACCGGTACGCCCGCCGACGGCCACGGCCATCATCAGGCTTCGGGGATTCTCACCAAGGAAGCCTTCCGCGCCGCAGGCGATCCGACAAAATTTCCAGAACTCGAACACGAAGGCCTGAAGCCTTGGCAAGCGAAGTGGCTGTTCATCAATCGCGGCGGGCGCGGCGGGCAGGCAGGCGCGGACTCGTTCACCATCACGCTCGGCGGCTACAGCCCGATCTACGGTGAGGAGTACGGCGACCTCGGCGCCGAGGCGCGCAGCCAGCACCGCAGCCAGGGCATGGGCCAGATGCCCAGCGGCGGCCCCTACACCGCCACATTCACCTTTGCAGACTCCGCCATACCCAGCATTGCCCCGCCAAAGCAACTCTTTGAGGGAGTTTCCCTGACGCTGTCCCGATTCCAGTCGCTGGCCGGCGGGGGGGAGGTTTCACGGATCGTCGGCGAGATCGAAGGCGCCATTGACGAAGCCCGGCAGATACTCACCCCAACTGCTCCGGAGAAGATGCTGGATGCATTGCTAAGGGGGCATGACGCCCTCGGCAGGTTGCCGGGAGCCATCCGCGCCTCGGAGGCTTCTCCCGATGCCGCGGAGCTGGCGCTGTTTCTGGCGGAGCAGAAGAAGCGGGAGTTCGAGCGCGCCATTCTGCTGGCGGCGGGCGCGCGCCTGAGCGCGGTTGCCGAAACCGGCGAGGCGGTGCCGGGCGGCAGCCTTGCGGTGACGGTCTCGGCGGAGGTTCCGGCCCGGCTGCGGATCGGTGAAATCCGCCTGGAGGGCCCCTCCGGATGGAAGATTGAGCCGGAGCCATCCCCTGCGGCTAGCGGCAGCGCGGGACGGGTTACCGCCAAGTTCCGCGTTTCGATCCCCGCGGAGGCCGCGCCTTCGCAGCCCTATTGGCTGAGATCCCAGAGAAGTCGCGATTACTTCCAGGTGGATTCGCCGGCGCTGTCCGGTCTTCCCTTTCAGCCCTCGCTCTTGAAGGCGCACATTCTCATGGCGAGTTCCTATGCCTCCGCCGCAGGGGGTGGAAGCGGCATGGAGGGAATTGGCGTGGCGGAACTCAGAACCAGCATCGATGTGGTGCACCGCTATGAGGACCGCATCTATGGCGAGCGCGAGGAGCCGGTGGCGGTGCTGCCGCAGTTGGGTGTATGGCTGGAGCCGCCGGTGGCCGTGTTTCCGGCAGGACAGCGCGCCGTGCGGACATTCTCGGTTCGGGTGCGGAACAACACCGCCGCGCAGCAGAGCGGGACGGTGAGGCTGCTGCTGCAGCCCGGCTGGCGCTCCACTCCGCCGAGTGTTCCCTTCGCGCTGGCGAAGAAGGGGGATGAAGTGTCCCTCCGTTTTGAGGTCGCTCCGCCCTCCGGCGCCAGATTCGGGGATCACGTCATCAAGGCAGTGGCAGAGGTGAATGGGGAGTCGCACAACACCGGCTACACGGTCATTGACTACCCGCACATTCAGAAGCGCTACTGGTTCCAGCCGGCAGTGGCGAAATTGGAACAAGTCAACGTGAAGGTCGCCTCTGGCCTGCGGGTCGGCTACATAATGGGCTCTGGCGATGAGGTGCCCGGCGCGCTCAAGCAGTTGGGCGTGGCGGTGACGGAGTTGACCACCGACGATCTGGCCTACGGCGACCTGAGCCGGTTCAACGTCATCATCACCGGCATTCGAGCCTATGAAGTGCGCAAGGATATCTCGGCGAACCATGCGCGGCTGATGGAGTGGGTGCGGAACGGGGGACTGATGATCGCGCAGTACAGCCGGCCGGGAGGGTTCAGCGACATCCTTTCTCCCTATCCGATGAAGATGAACACCGGCCTGCGCGTGGCGGTGGAGGAAGCGCCGGTGGAGATTCTGGAGCCGTCGCATCCTTTCTTCCATTTCCCGAACGAGATCACGCCGGAAGATTTCAACGGCTGGGTGCAGGAGCGCGGAACGTACTTCATGGAAAGCTGGGCGCCGGAGTACACGCCGTTGCTGGCCAGCAACGATCCCGGCGAGCCGCCGCAGAAGGGCGGCATGTTGGTGGCCAAGTATGGCAATGGCTACTACGTCTACACCGGCTACACTTGGTTCCGGCAGTTGCCCGCCGGGGTGCCCGGAGCCTACCGCCTCTTCGCCAACCTGATCAGCCTGGGCAAAGCGGGCCGCTAGCCTGCAAAATCCCGCCCGGCTGGCCTGTCTTGCATGGCGGTAACCATAGCCACATTGCCGGTCGAGCAGTTCCTGCCGGAAGCAGGACGCGATGTCCGCCTGCAGCGGGAGCCGTTCCGTCTTGGCTATGCCCCGCATCTGGACGGCCTTCGCGGCCTTGCCATCCTGCTGGTGATGGTCTATCACGCCAACCACAGCCTGTTCAGCGGCGGCTTCATCGGCGTCGACATTTTCTTTGTGCTGAGCGGATTCCTCATCACCTCGCTGCTGGTGCAGGAGTACGACGGCGCCGGAACGATCCGGCTGAAGGCCTTCTATCTGCGCCGGGTGCTGCGGCTGTTCCCGGCGCTGCTGGCGATGCTGATCGCATTTTCAACCTTCAGCATTGCGGTTTGGGGATTCGAAGGAGCCAGGTCGCGGCTGGTGGACTCGCTCATCGCGCTGTTTTACATGGCCAACTGGGCGCGCGCCTTTTGGATTCATCCGCCGTATGAGCTGGGCCACACCTGGTCGTTGTCCATCGAGGAGCAGTTTTACGCCCTGTGGCCTCCGCTGCTGCTGCTGTTGCTGCGCAAGGCTCCGACCCGGCTGGCGATTGCGCTCATCGCGCTGGGCCTCGCCATCGCCTCCTGGATGGTGCGCTTCCAGATGACCCTGGTGAGCGAGCGGCCCATGCGGATGTTCAACGGCCTCGATACCCGCGCGGACGCGGTAATGATGGGATGTCTGCTCGGAGTCATCGTCGCCTCCGGGCTGGTCCCGCGCCGGGCGGGAGGGAAGCTTTCCCGGGTGCTCTATTTTGGAGGCATTGCCAGCCTGAGCGCGCTGCTCGGGATCGCGCTGGTGGCGCAGTGGCACGCCGAGATCATGTTTCAGTGGCTGTACTTTGGCGTGGCGGTGATGGCAGCCGTCCTGATCCTCGACTGCGTCACCAACCCGGCGAGCATCGTGAAGGTCATTTTGTCTTTCAAACCTCTGGTCTGGATCGGCGTCATCTCCTACGGCCTGTACTTGTGGCACTACCCCATCTATACGCTGATGTACGAGGCTGGCTACGAATGGCAACAGGTGATGACCGTGGGGACATTGACTGCATTTGCGATCGCCATAGCAAGCTTCTTCCTGCTGGAGAGACCTTTCCTGAAGCTGAAGAGACGCTGGGAAGTCCGTCCGCGCGCCTAGCTTTCTGGTTTCCCTCTGCCGGCGACTATGAAAAAGCAGCCGAGCAGGCCGTCGCGCGCAGCGCGAACCAGGTTTCTTAGCGCGGCGATGCGTTCCGCGGGCTGATGCAACTGCTCGAAGCGCAATGCGTCGGATTCCAGGGCAGCGCACATCGCCTCCGTTACCTCCTGCGTCGAGGGTTTGAAGCCGTACTCTCGGAGCAGTGCCAGGAATCTTTCGGCTTCGATGGCATGGTTCAGAGATGGTGTGGGAGCCCACGGGACAGGGTAGGGAAGCGGCCCGGGCGTCAGGCGCAGCCATTCGTGGCTGGCCAGCCGGCCAGTGGGCTTCAGCAGCCGCACGCACTCCCCGATCAGCGCGGCATGGTCCGGGACGTTCATCGTGACATGCTGCGTCCAGACGGCATCGGCAGAGCCGGATGCAATGGGAACGCTCAGGGCGGAGCCAACGGTGAAGCTGACTCCGGATTGCAAGCGCACCAGCCGCGTCAACTGGACGGCGGTCTCGATGCGCGACGGCGTGAGGTCCACGCCGACGACCCGGCAGCGCCTCTCCTCATGCAGCAGCCGGGCGGCGCTGCCGAAGCCGCAGCCGATGTCGATGACCAGCGCATCCGCTCCGATGCCGGCCAGTTCCGCCAGCATCCGGGTGGCAGCAATGCCGCCGGCATGGGACTGGTCGTAGGGATAGAGGTCCTCGGGGCGCACCTGCGACTCGGCGATCCCCTTGAGCCGGAGCTGCTCCAGAATGAATGGCAGGATGGGGCGGGAGTAGTGCTGCTGCACCGCGTTTGACAACTCGCCCATGCGCTTCCCTATGCTAGAGTAAGCTAGCAGAGGCCCACATGCGCGCGCAAATCACAGTGCAATCAAAGCGTCAAGGAGCGGGCTGGGACTGCCAGGTAACAATCTCCGAATCGGGCAGCCAGACAACGCACGCCGTTCGCGTGGAGGAGGCGGATCGCGACCGTCTGGCCGGCCCGGCCGTTCCGGTGGAGCGGCTGGTGGAGAAGTCATTTGAGTTCCTGCTGGCCCGCGAGCCGAAGGAGTCCATCCTGCGCTCGTTTGCGCTGCCGCTGATCGGCCGCTACTTCCCGGAATATGAGCGGGAAGTTCGAAAACTTCTTTAGTTACTTTCCTGAGTCGAAGTTTTGAAAACACGACCGGCTGGGTGGATATGCCTCGCGAACGTGTGCTAGCTTACGGCCATATGCACTCCCCCAGCCTGTTGGATCTGCCGGAGCGCGCCGGAAGCTGGGGACGGTTCCTGCCGCATGTCTTGCTCGCTGCGATCACGTTTGCTCTCTACAGCTCGTCGCTTTATTTCTATTTCGTCTGGGACGACTTTCCCTATGTCGTCAATAACTACCGCATTCAGCAGCTCAATTGGGAGAGCCTGCGGGCCATCTGGACGACCACCTACCTCAGCCATTACGCGCCGGTGCATCACACCGTCTATGTGCTGACGCACGCCGTCTTCGGGCTGAACCCCTTTGGCTACCATCTGGTGCAGTTGCTCCTGCATGTGGCCTGCGTGCTGCTGGCCTACGAACTCATATGCCGGCTGGAGCGGCCCGCCGTGGCTTTTCTTGCCGGGCTCCTCTTCGCAGTTCATCCCACCAATGTTGAGACGGTGGCCTGGATTTCGGAGAGCAAGAGCACGCTGGCGTTTTTCTTCTTTCTGATTTCTTTCCGTTATTTCATCCGGCTGCGGGAGCGCGGCCGCTGGATGGACGGCTTGCTGGCGGGCCTGTTTCACGCCCTCTCGATGCTCGCCAAAATCAACACGGTCGTGGCGCCCGTCATCTTTCTTCTCTATGACTATCGCAGCGGAGCCTCGCTGAAGAATCTGAAGTGGAAGAGCCTGCTGGCGTATTTCTCCTTGAGCGGGATCATGACGCTGGTGCACCTGGGGGCCTTCCACGGCGGGGCGCAGCAGATTGAAAGGGAGTACATGGGCGGCGCCGGGACGCACGTGCTGAACCTGCCGCTGCTGCTCTCGTTCTATCTGCAAATGATCGTCTTCCCACACCCGCTTTCCGCATGGCAGATGTTCCCGGTGGAGGAAGGCGTAACGGCGCTGGTGGTGCTGGGCTGGCTGGGGCTGGCGGCGATGTCGCTGTTTCTGTTCCGCGCCGGCCGCCGGATTCAGTTCTGGGGGCTTTGGATTTTCGTGTTTCTGCTGCCGGTGCTCCAGATCATCCCGTTTAACATATGGGTCGCCGACCGCTACCTCTATATCCCCGGCATCGGCGGCTTCGTGCTCCTGAGCGAATTGCTGCTATGGCTGCGAGGCCGCCTGCGGGAGCGGGCCGCCCAATGGGGACTGGAAGCGGCCTTTGCGAGCGCGCTCCTCCTCATGGGCTGGCAGACCTACCGGCATGTCCCCATCTGGACCAATGACCTGACCCTGTGGGCGGCGACCACGCCCACTTGCATGACCTCCGCTTACTGCCACACCAACCTCGGGCTGGCTCTTTTGCAGAGCGGGCAGACCGAGCAGGGGATCGAGGAGTTGCGGCGGGCGGTGGAGATTCATCCCCATCCCGGATACCTGGAACTGCTGGGCGACGCCTACACGATGGCCGCCGGAAACTATCCCGAGGCGTTGCGCGCCTACCAGGAAGCGCTGAACCGCTCCGGCCAGGAGCCCGGCAAAGCGATCTTCGGCAAGGTGGCACGGGCGCACCTTTTGGCAGGGAACCTCCCGCAGGCGGCACAAGCCATCGAGGCGGGGAAAAAGTTTAACCCGCAAGACCCCGGCCTGTGGATCGCCGCGGGTATCTGGGAATGGAAATCGGGAAATACCGCCGCCGCCCGGGAGGCGATTCAAAAAGCCCTGCTCCTGTCAGGAGGCACGCCGAATCCGGCGGGCTATCTGACGGAGTTTTGGGGGAAACCGGCTGAAGTGGGGCAGTTCTTGGCAGAGCTGAGCCTACGGAAAAACTGAGGGAAGCGAGCCCCCTGCCCGCCCCTTCCGAGGGAGAAGCAGGCTTTATTGAATCGGGGAGATGGTCGCACCCACCCAGCCGTCCTGGACGCAGCCGTTGCCGTTCGCAGTGGTGCGCGCTCCGCCTGCTCCTGCAACGTCGCGGAAGATGACCCGGGTCTGATCGACGCAGAAGGTTACCGTGCCGGTTACGTCAAACGTGATGGGAACGGCTACCACCGTGAAGGTGTTGTTCGGGGCGTTGACGGTCGGCGCCGGCGAGGGGGCGCGATACGAAAAGTTGTAGCCGGACTTGGTGGCAAAGTTTGAGACGCACGCTGTCGGGCAGCCGCCGGACATCGCCGGGTCCAGCAGGTCCGCATGGGTAGCATCTGGGGGCGGAGCCGCCGGAGGACCCAAATGGTTCAGGTCCCCGGCATAGCCGATTCCGTAGACCGAAGAGTACGCCACATTGGCGGTGGCGATGGTGCGAAGGGAAGCAACGGCGGAGGATTCGTTGGCCGAAATGCGCGCGCGTTGCAGGTTGGGGATGGCAATCGCCGCGATGATCAGGATGATCGCAACCACAATCAACAGCTCGATCAGTGAAAAACCTCTCGCGTCTTGCATGGTTCTGTTCGTCCGCTCGGACATCCCTTGCCTGGATTTCGTTTCCACTTCACTGCCGGCTCCGGCGTCACTGCTTTGGCCGAGGACTATCTTATAACAGAGGGAAGGCGGTTTAACCAGCGCGAACTCGGCGTGGTTGTATCAGAAGGGGGGAGTCGCAGCACTCCCCCCTTCGCCCCCTAGCCACGCCTCCGGGTATCGGAGCAGCCGAACCCGGAGAAGCGGAGACTACAGCGGTACCCAGTTGCCGCCGCTGCAAACCTGTCCCGCGGTGGTCGGGCCCGCGCTGCTGCCCGTCCCGCCTGGATCCCGGAACACGACGTTGGTCTGGTCAACGCAGAAGACCGTCACGCCCGTCACGTTGTTCTGAGTCGGAGCAGCGTACTCGGTGTAGCTGTCAAAGATTCCGTCGCCGTTGGCATCGTTGGCCTGATAGGCA
>DATMAF010000081.1:0-4219 GCA_035560315.1 Terriglobia bacterium
CTTGGTAAGGCCGGTGGGAACAATCCAGATGCTTATGGCGATGGTATCGCCGACCTCGTCAAGCCACTTCGTCCAGTCAATCGTGTAGTCGAGGACCGCGTTTGGGTCTTTGGTGAAGTTCATCTCTCACTGCTTTCAGGATTGCTTTTTTCGGGGAGGGACTACGAAAACGCGAACGTCTTTCTCAAATTCCCGGAACTCGTCCATTGCCACAACCACTACGCGGGCTTCTTTCTCGACCACCATGCAGCGGTTGTCCTCTGGATTATCGTGCGCCATGCCTACCGGACTCCGACGGACCGGGATCGGGGAATCCCGGCCCAATAAAGCAGCAGAGCGGAATCGCCGGTGGTGGTGCCCATGAATGCGTGTGTTAAGGATAAAGTCCCGATCCCGCTGCTCCCGGCCAGCGTCATTCCCTGCAGCTCGTGCACCGCACCAAGCCCGGCAATCCTCAGGTCACCGAATGCCGAAGACTGCCCGACAGTCGTCCCGCTGAGTTGCCAGAGAGTTGCAAGCGTGGCCGTGCCGCTTGAACTTCCCGCTGCCGACCCGGCAAGCGCGGAGACGCGTCCCAAGGCGGCTGTGCCGGAAGATATCCCGTTGGCCTGCCCTGTGATTGCATGGGCTAAGGCAAGATTGGCTCTCCCACTGGAAGCGGCAAAGGAGATCCCGGTAATCGCCGAGTTCTTGAGCAAGGCGCCGACCCCGCTGCTCGTGCCTGGAGTTGCGCCTGCCAGAGCATTCAGTGCCGTAAGGCTCGCGATGCCCTGCGAAGTTCCCGCGCCAACTCCGTCCAGGGCGCGGACTGCCCTAAGGGTCGCGGTTCCTACCGAGATGCCAGTCCCAATGCCGCTTACAGAATGGACTCGACTCAAAGAGCCAAGCCCGGAAGAAAAGCCGGCGGCCGCCCCGCTGATTGCATATTGGCTGCGAAGATTGCCCACCCCGCTGCTGGTGGACAGGGCCACTCCGGCGAGCGCACTGATCTTGACGGCAGTTCCCGTCCCGCTCGACTGGCCCAGGGTCGAACCTGCCAGCGTCTTGTTGAGTGCGATTCCTCCCACACCAGAGGAAGCGCCGGTGCTGGTCCCGGCAACGGGTTGCACCCGCCCCAGCGTCGCCAAACCGCTGCTGGCGGAAACTGCGGCCCCGCACAACCGGTGGGTTTGCTCCAGCGCGCCATTGCTGGACGAGGCCCCTACCGCGCTGCCCGCTAACGCGGACAGAAGAACGACTGCCGCGACAGAGGAAGAGACGCCGCTGGTCGTGCCTTGCAAGGGATGAATGGTCGTTTGGGCGTCTGGATGAATCAGCCGCGTGTCGGCGTCCGTGCCGGGATCATCATCAAACCGCAGCGTCTGGCTGCGCGACCCGTTTGATCGCACGAACCGGATCGTCAGGATGTCTCCGCTCTGGAAGGTGACGGCCGCATTGGCGATTGGGCCAAAGATAATCTCCTGAGTCGCGCCCGCCGTCAGGTTGCCGGATTGCACGTTGAGCAGCGTCTCTTGCACCACGCAGGCCGAGTTCCGCCGCTCCACGACACACGTAACCCGATTGGGGCCACCCCCTCCGCTTCCGGTCGTAACATCTGCCACCACCGACCAGTTGCCCGCCTGGATCGTGCGAGCCGATTCGACGCGGTTCCAGGTTTGCTCCGAAGCAATATCCTGGGTGGCCGGCGTCGTGCCCGGACTCTGATTCAGCGGTCTGCGCGTTCCAAGACCGCAGGCGGCCCCGGTTCCGCTTCTCGCATACCAAGTTTCCGGCACTTCAATCTCCTGGCGTTAATCTTCTTTCACTACCAAAGCGCCAACGGCGAACTCGGCCTTATCGCCCACAGCGACGGTCTTGGGAGTGGTCAGCGAATCCCAGTACAGCAGGTTGCCGAGGGTCAGAGCGTCAAAGATGCCGAAGCCGACCGCCTGCGGCCAATCCGCTCCCGTCGCCGGACCGAAGGTAATCACGCCGGTGTTGCTGATCTTGCGGACGTTGCCGGTATCGGTCGTGGGCGCTCCGAAGGTGACGGGCTGGCGGGCATAGCCGCCTGCGCCGGTCAGTTCGGTGCCCGCCGAGGCGTCGTTTGCAGGATTCGCCGAAAACAATCCCACATAGACGTTCGCCGGAGCGGTGATGTTGGTTCCTCTCAGGACGTTCAAAACTGCATCCGTCTGCGCTTGCGATTTTCCTGGCATAGAAATCTCCTGTGTTGGTTTGGAAGTTACGGTCCGACCCGAACGGTCGGGCGTGGGATCAGGAATTCAAGCAGCTTGATCCAGAAGCTGCGCCGCCTGGGATTAAGGATGTCGCGCACGTGCTCGGCGCTGTCGGCGGCCGCTGCGGACATCCGCTCCAGGTTGGCCGAAGACTGCGCGAGGTTGGCCGACGTTTGCGTAAGGGTCGGGTCCTGGAGCTTTTCCTCCACCGTGGCCAAGACAGCCGCCCCCTGGGCCAACAGGCGCCGGGATTCGGCGCTGACAGCTTCAATTTCCCGTCCAAGAGTGGCACTCGAGGCGCCCGCTTGCTCGATGGTGCTTGTCGCGGCGGCGGCCGTACCCCGCAATTTTCCGCTGCGAGCAGGTCCAGTTGCCGGTGCGATTCGGCGAGCCGCGCGTCTTCGTTCCGGATGGCCTGCTCCACTGCGCCGATGGCTTCGCCCAGCCGGTTGGCATCAAGAACCGCCATCCTGGAAAGGGCGCGGTAGTAGATGCGCTGCTCGGCAAGAGCTGCGCGCCCGATGCGCAGCGTTTCCTCCGTCAGCATGAGCGCCTCTTCCGCTCGATCCATCAGGCGAGTGAGCTTCCAACCGGCAATCCCTACTGAACCGGCGAGAAGCGCCAGTAGCACCACCAGAAGGCAGTTACGAATCCGCGCAATCATGCGTTCACCTCAACTGGTGTGTAACTTCCTTGGCCATGCGTCGGACCGAGAAAGGCCAATCGCCGGGGACGGTCCGAACGATACTGGATGTGAATGCAATCGTCGGTTTCTGTGTCCGGGCGCTTGCCGCGTTCCAGGATCACCTTGTCGAAAGGCAGACCACTCTCCTCACATAACCACCGGAAGACTTCCGCAAGCGGTACGCCCGACACCTGGATGTCGGCAGCGCAGCGCGTAGGCGTGGCGCGGTGGTAGCTGCCGGGTAGGCCTCCGGCTTTGCGGTTTACTTTGGCAGAGCGGTAGCCACTGGTAATCAGGACCGGGCGGCCCACATGCGCCCGTAGCGGCTCCAGTATCTGCTCGCAAAACTCGCGCAGCAGGGGGATGACGCCCGCGGGCGGTTCGTTCGGCAAGCCGTGCGAATTCCGCGTGAACTCAGAGAGTTCAAAATGCTCGCTCAGTTTCATTGGAGGAAGTTAGGCCAGCTCGACCAGGGCGATCTCCGCATCCGCGCGGCCCATTCCGACCATCTGTTCCCAAGGACCTTCGAAGCGGACGGTGTAACGGCCGGTGGTGGCAGTCCCGGCGGGATCGTGTGAGAACTTCGGGGCTGTATCCCAAGGATCGTAAAAATAGAACGGCTCCTCGGGACCTTTTCGCGCATCGTAGAAATCCCGCAATTGCTGGAGAAGCGCCGGCGTCAACCGCTTCGCCAGACGCCAGCGCTTGCGGCTCGTATTCACCAGGCGGCTGCGTTGCGACTCGCCGTTGCGGTACTCGTTTTCCAGAACGATGTACTCCCGCGCGTGGGCGAACGCCCTGGAGAGACTCTGTGGGAGAACCGTTATGGGGACGGCGTTCTGGACGAAACCGGGCATTTGCTTTAGTAGGTGACAGACGCGGTGAGCACACTGGCAGCAACCCAATAGATGCACCGCCGCCAATCACCCTGCCACCCGTAGAGGAGGGCCATCAGCAGGTATTCCAGAATCAGCACGGCGGCCAAAAAGCGCGGAGCCATCACTAACTCGTGAGCGTGCCGGGGCTGAGTTGCAGGCTGGTCAACTCGCGTCGGTTGGAATTTGCCCGGATCGCGTTCATGGCCGCAGCCTGGACTGCACGGGGATTTTCCACGACCACTCGCACTGTTTCTTTCTCGAAAAACTCTTTTGCGCCGGGGACGGTGATGTTAATGACCATGGGACCTGCATTCGCCGGGCTGCCCGCTCCAATGCGGTCTAAGGGCAGGGAAGGCAGGGAACCGAACTGAAAGAGAGAACCCCCGGATTGCAGCAGCGATACAGGCTTCATGCTGGCCGGCAGCCGGGCGGTACTT
>DATMAF010000082.1:0-2410 GCA_035560315.1 Terriglobia bacterium
ATTCTGGAGGAGATCAACCGCTCCGGCGGCAACTCCGGCGCCTGCCACGCCCAGATGTACACCATGGGCACGCTGTTGCGCCACGGCAGCGAAGAGCAGAAGCGCCGGTACCTGCCGGCCATCGCCAAAGGCGAGCTGCGCCTGCAAGCCTTCGCGGTCACCGAGCCCAACGCCGGCTCGGAGACCACCCGCATCGAGACCCGCGCCGTCCGCAAGGGCGACCGCTATATCATCAGCGGCCAGAAGATTTTCATCTCCCGCGTGAAGCAGTCCGACCTGATGCTGCTGCTGGCCCGCACGACGCCCTATGAAGAGCTGAAGGACAAGACGCGCGGCCTTTCCGTGTTCCTCGTGGATCTGCGCAGCGTGAAGGGCAGGCTGGACGTCCAGCCGCTCGAGCTGATGATTAACCATCACACCAACACGGTTTTCTTCGACGAGGTCGAGATTCCCGCCGACGCGCTGATCGGCGAGGAGGGCATGGGCTTCCGCTACATCATCGACGGCTGGAACGCCGAGCGCATTTTGATCGCCGCCGAGGCCATCGGCGACGGGCGCTGGTTCATCGAGCGGGCCTCGAAATACGCCCGCGAGCGGGTGGTCTTCGGCCGGCCCATCGGGGCCAATCAAGGAATCCAATTTCCGATCGCCCAGGCGTACGCGCATATCGAAGCCGCCGACCTGATGCGTTTCCACGCCGCCGCCAAGTTCGAGGCCCAGGAGAAATGCGGCGCGGAGGCCAACATGGCCAAGCTGCTGGCCTCGGAAGCTGCCTGGGAGGCCGCCAACGTCTGCCTCAATACTTATGGCGGCTACGGTTTCGCGCGCGATTACGACGTCGAGCGCAAGTTCCGGGAGACGCGCCTGCTGACCACCGCGCCGGTGAGCAACCATCTGGTGCTGGCCTTCCTCGGCCAGAACGTGCTGGGAATGCCGCGCTCGTACTAGCCCTGAGAAATCCCCATGACGACGGAAACCAAACTGCTGCGCTCGTGGATGTTTGTGCCGGGACACAAGCAGAAGATGATCGACAAAGCCTTCGCGCTGACCAGCGTGGACGCCGTGATGCTGGACATCGAAGACGGCGTCGCGCCGGCGGAAAAGGACACCGCGCGGCAGCGGATCGCCGCATCGCTGGAAGCTGCCTCCCGGCAAGCGGCGCGCACGCCGGCGCGCTACGTGCGCATCAACGCCGTCGGCCACGAGCGCATGTTCTCCGACCTGACCGCCGTCGTGCGGCCCGGTCTGGAGGGACTGGTGCTGCCCAAGGTGGACTCGCCGGACCAGGTGGGGGCGGTCGAGGAACTGCTCAACCGGCGCGAGCCGGAGGTGGGCCTGCCGCGCGGCAGCATCCGCCTGCTGGTGGCCATTGAAAGCCCGCGCGGGTTGTTTCAGGCGCAGGCGATCGCGCTGGCCTCGTCGCGCGTCATCGGCCTGATCTTCGGCGCGGAGGATTTCGGCAAGGAGATAGGCCTGCCGCTCAGGCGCGAGGGCGAAGCCCGCGACCTGCTCTACGCGCGCTCGGCGTTTGTCTGCGCCGCCGCTGCCGCCAACGTGCAGGCGGTGGACGGCGTCTGGCCCGACATCCAGGACGCCGAGGGCTTAAAAACCTTCGCGCTGCAATCGCGCCGGCTGGGTTTCACCGGCATGTCGCTGATTCACCCTTCGCAGATCGACGCCGTCAACGCCGCCTTCTCGCCCAGCGCCGAGGAGGTGGAGTACTGCCGGAAAGTCGTGCAGGCCTTCGAGGAGGCCCGCGCGCGCGGCGAGGGCTCCATCGCCTTCGGAGGCCAGTTGATCGACCTGCCCATCGTCGAGCGCGCCCGCCGCACCCTGGTGCTGGCCGCCTCGCTCCGCTGAGCGAAGCACTGGCTGGGCGATCCTTTGGCAGACAGTGAACGTTTCCGGACACCCCGCGGTCATTCTATGGCAAGGATGGCGGTGGGGGAGGTTTTGCCGTCGGCGCGGAGGGTGAGCGGGACGGCGGGGCCGGCGTCTCGGAGCGGTAGATCGGCTGGGCGTCCGACTTCGCAGCGGCGTAGTCTCGCTAACGCCGCCTCCGGAGTCGAGCCGGGATCTGCGCCGCAAGGCGGCGTTCCTGATCGAGCGGCCCGCTATCGGAAGCCCTCGGGGCGGTGGATCGCCCCGGGAAGCGGCTCCCGATACGGACGACGCCGAGCAGTTCCAGCGCACCGCGCGCAGCCTCCACAAAAAACCATGGCCCAAAGGAACGGAGCGCCGGCTTAGAGCTTTTCGCAGACGGCGAAGCCGTCGCGCACCGGCAAAATCGTGGGGAAAAATTCCGGGGAGGAATAGATCAGGCGGTTGAATTCAAGAATGCCGCGGGTGGCGTCATCTTCAGGCGGAGCGGCCACGCGGCCGTGCCACAGCACATTGTCGGCCAGCAGCA
>DATMAF010000083.1:0-2972 GCA_035560315.1 Terriglobia bacterium
AGCCCGAAAAAGAGCGCCACCACCTGCCGGTGTTCCAGCACCAGTTCGGCCTGTTGTCCTTGTTTGCCCGGCATCGGCTTCCTCATACCAAGCTATCGCAGTTGCCCCCGGTGGCGCGCCCGCTATTTCTGCTTCCGGGGCGTGCCGGAAGTGGTAACCTCCGCCCGGTCATCCGGCAGCTCCTTGCGGGGCCGCGCTGGATTGGCCGGCGGCGGTGGTGGGTCCCGTCTTCCCGGACGGGAGGATTCGCGTGAAAATGTCAATGGGCAGCGGAAAAACGATGGTGGTGTTCTTCTCCACGCCGATTTCCGTCAAGGTTTGCAGGTAGCGCAACTGGATGGAGACCGGCTCCCGGGAGAGCACCGAAGAGGCCTCGGCGAGCTTCATGGCGGCCGAGAGTTCCCCGTCGGCATGAATGATCTTGGCCCGCCGCTCGCGCTCCGCCTCGGCCTGCTTGGAGATGGCGCGCACCATCTGCTCCGGAATCTCCACCTGCTTGACCTCCACCTTGGAGACCTTCACGCCCCAGGGGGCGGTGTGCAGATCGAGGATGGATTGCAGCCGCGCGTTCAGTTTTTCCCGCTCGCTGAGCAGGTCGTCCAGCTCGATCTCGCCGAGCACGCTGCGCAGCGTGGTCTGCGCCAGTTGTCCCGTGGCGTAGAGGTAATTCTCCACTTCCACGACGGCGCGGTTGGCGTCGATCACCCGGAAATAGACCACTGCGTTCACCTTGACGGTGATGTTGTCCTTGGTGATGGTTTCCTGCGGCGGCACCTCCATGGTGATGACCCGCAGCGACACCCGCACCATGCGGTCGATGGGAGCAAACACCAGGATCAGGCCCGGCCCCTTGGCCTGCGGCAGCAGGCGTCCCAGCCGGAAGATCACCCCGCGCTCATACTCGGAAAGGACCTTGATGGAAGAGAGCAGGTAAATGGCGATAATCACCAGGACAATGGTGCCGAACGAGAGAGAGAAGGGCATCGGATCAGGCTCCTTTCGAGAGGGGTTGTTGCGGCGGCGCGCCGGGCAGCGGACGAGTGGCCGGCTCCACTTCGAGCGTCATTTCGTTCAGCGACACCACGCGGATGGTGGCCCCCGCCGGAATCGGCTGGGCGCTGTAGGCATCCCAGAGTTCGCCGTGCACCAGCACTTTCCCCTGCGGGGAAATGGCCGTCTCGGCCCGCCCCAGTTCTCCCACCATGCCGGCCGTTCCGGTGGCCACTTTGGCGCGGCGCGCCTGGAGCACCAGGCGCAGCAGGAACACCGTGATCAAGGCGAACGGAATGGCGACGCCCAGGGCCGTGCTGAGGGCGATCGAGCCGCCGGGCAGTCGCGTGTTGATCAGCATCAGCGCGCCCAGGACCATGGCGAGCACGCCGCCGGCGCCCAGGATTCCGCCGGTGGTGAATTTCGCTTCCAGCACGAAGAAAACAATGGCCAGGAAAATCAGCGCCGCTCCGGCCCAGTTCACCGGCAACAGCGAAAAGGCGAAGAGCGCCAGGATAATGGCGATGCCGCCGGCGACGCCCGGCAGAATCAGCCCCGGATTGGAGAACTCCACATACAACCCCAGCACCCCCAGGATCAGCAGAATGAAGGCAATGTTGGGATCCAGAATGCGGGACAGAAAGCGCTGCCGGAAGGACGGGTTGTAGAGTTCCACCTGCGCGCCGGCCAGGCGGAGGACCTGCCGGGTTCCGTCAAAGCGCGTGACGGTGTAGCCATCCAGCTTCGCCAGCAGTTCGGCGCGGTTGGCTGCTACCAGGTCAATCAGCCGCCCCTGGAGCGCTTCCTGCTCGGTGAACGATTTGCTTTCGGTCACGCCCGTCTGAGCCAGCTCCACGTTGCGCCCGCGCTTGCCGGCGATGCTGCGCAGATACGCCGCGGCGTCGTTCTCCACCTTCTGCTTCATGACCTCGTCCATGCCGCCGCCGAGCAGCACCGGGTGGGCGGCGCCGGTGTTCGTGCCAGGAGCCATGGCCGCGATGTCGGCCGACAGCAGGATGAAGAAGCCGGCCGAGGCCGCCCGGCTCCCGCTGGGGGCCACATAAACGACAACCGGAACCGGGCTCTGGATGATCTTTTCGATGATTTCCCGCATGGAGTCATCCAGGCCGCCCGGCGTATTCATTTCGATCAGGATCAGCGCAAAATTGCGCTCAATGGCCTGTTGCATCCCGCCGGTGAGGAAATCCGCCGAGACCGGGTGCACCATGCCGTCCAGGTGAATCTCCAAGACCTGGGGAGGCGCAGCCGGCGGCTCCTGGGCGCGGAGGGGAAGTCCCACCCCCCCGGCCAGCAGCAGGCCGGCCAGCAAAACCAAACGAAAATTCATAGGTCGTCTGGTCACGGCTATCCCATCCGGCGGCGCGGGGTTCGGTTCCGTTAACGGGCGGTGAGCCGCGGCGTCATCTGGTCGCGCAGCGCGAGGGCCGCGGAATGGGTGGCGTCCAGGCGCAGCGCCTCCTCCACCGCCGTCCGCGCTTCCGCCGTCCGTTCTTCCGCCAAGTAGGTTCGCGCCAGCAGCACATAGGCTTGCGGCGTCTGTTCCAGCTCCAGCGCGCGATGGGCCAGCCGGCGCGCTTCCTCAATGTGGCGCGCGTTCAGATGAATCGCCGCCAGCTCCAGGTAGGCGCGCGCGTCCTCGGGATCGAACTCCAGCACCAGTTCCAGCTCATCCACCGCCTGCCGCTCCATGTGGTCCCGCAGGTATTCCAGGGCCTCCTGGAAATGCAGGTCGGCGTGCTCGCGCAAGGCGAGGCGCGAATGCTTCAGCTCGTCCTGCAACTGCGCCAGCCGGCGCAGTTGGCGGAAGCTGGCGCCATCATAGGCGTCCTTGGGCTGCTCCAGGTTCACGAACTTGATGCCGCCGGACGTGTAGGCCGCCGGCAACAGGCTGGCTTGCTGCCGGGCTTCCTCTGTCCGGCCGTTCTTGCGCAGGCAATCGACAAAGAGGGCGCGCCAAATCG
>DATMAF010000084.1:0-6322 GCA_035560315.1 Terriglobia bacterium
CCCGCGCCAGCTTGATGTGCAGCAGACCCGCCAAACCGCTTCCGATCACCAGAACGGAGCGCCCGGCAATGGGCGATGCTTTCCGAAGGCTGCGGACCACGCAGCCCAGCGGCTCCACAAAGGAGCCTTCCTCGTAACTCATCGTGTCCGGCAGGCGGTAGAGCCCGCGGGCCATCCCCGATTCCAGGATGCGCACGTACTGCGAGAATCCCCCCGGCTCAATGTGCTTGACGTGCATGGCTTCGCAGGCCGTTTCATTGCCGTCCCGGCAGGGATTGCATTGCAGGCAGGGGAAATGGTGGGTGATGACGACGCGGTCGCCCGCCTTCCAGGAGGAAACCTCGCTCCCCACATGAACCAGCCGCCCGGCGATTTCGTGGCCGGTGTTGATGCCGCCGTTGCGCGTGGCCGGATCCCGGTACCAGCTCATGGTGTCCGAGCCGCAGATGCCGCAGGCCATCACCGCCGCCAGCGCCTCGCGGGGACCGGCTTCCGGGATCGGGCGCTCTTCCACGCGCACATCGCCGGGACCGAAGTAGAGAGCGACTTTCATTCGGGCGGGCGCCGGGACCGGGGCGCTCATTTGCCGGCCTCCCGCGCGGCGCGAAACGTCTCGTAGGCCTCCTCCGGCGTGGCGCCGTCGTGCACCACGCGGCGCAGCGCCTGGATCATCGCTACCGGGTGCTCGTGCCGCCACACGCGGCGGCCGAAATCGATTCCCCGAGCGCCTTTCTGGATCGAATCGTAGGCCAGCCACAGGCTGTCGCGCGTTTCATCGACCCCCTTGGGAGCCTTGCCGCCGGCGACGATCACCGGCACGCCGCTCGCTTCAATCACGCGCTCAAATCCCGTGCCGCAGTTGTAGGTCTTGATGAGATCGGCGCCGTGCGCCGTCAGGATGGCGCTGGCCCGGGTCAGAAAGTCGGCATCCTTTTCCAGATAGCCCAGGGCGTCGCCCACCGCCACCACGCCCAAGACGGCGAGCCCGATTTTCCGGGCATGGCGGGACATCGTCGCCAGGTTGTTCAGCGTGCTCGATTGATAGCGGGTTCGCAAATAAACCGAGACGGCCGCGCCCGCCGCCCCCATCTTCTTCACGTCGGCGGCCCCCAGGATCAGTTTTTCGTTGGCGATGCTGTCCGGCTCGTGCAGGAAGCTGTCCAGGTAGCGGAATTCTTCGAACTCTTCCCGGCTGGCCTGGCCGGATTCAACTTTGGCTTTGCATTCGCGGTAGGTCTTGTCGAACTCCCGGCCGGTGCGCTGCTGGTAGGCGTGCTTGGCTGGCTCCTGCAGATAGCCCGGGACCGCCACCTCCATGGTGCTGGTGCAGCCGGAAGCCCCCAGCAGCACCGGCTTGTTCAGCTTGCCGGGAAAGTCGTGCCGCAGGACGCCGGCGTCCGTCATCAGGACATCCACGTGCGGCAGCAGCGGCGAGAGCACCGCGCGCGGCTTCTCCAGGCCCGCCACCACCCCAAAGTAACGATGGTCGGCGGCCAGCACCACGATCCGCTTGGATTTTCCGAACAGTTGCTGAACACCCACAGGGGATTCTCCTTTGGAGGTTTCTCGCGCTGAGTAACACCGCAAACCAGCCGGCGACGGGGACAATACCCGAGTATAGAGCAACTGGGCGGCTTTGAAAACGGCCGGCGGGTTGACCCCGCCGGAACCGCCCCTCTATAATTGAGGCCAGCCCGTTTTTCACCGACATGGTGGCTGTAGCTCAGTTGGCAGAGCGCCGGACTGTGGCTCCGGATGTCGAGGGTTCGAGCCCCTCCAGCCACCCCATACAACATTCCGCAGCAGAACACACACTGCTTCGCAGCGCGGCTCTTGACAGGCGCAACGGCTTTGAACGATGATGCCAGAGTTCCTGGTGCCGTTCGAGCAAGAGGGAAGCTGGTGAAAGGCCAGCGCGGCCCCGCCACTGTAATTGCGTTGGAAGGAACGGAAAGCCACTGCCCCGGCGGGAAGCGGGCGGGAAGGCGTTCTTTCCGGGAAAGCAAGAGCCAGGAGACCTGCCAGGAACGCCCCGCTTGAGGCGGCTTCGAGGGAAAGCCGGCGAGCGCGTGGATGGCGTTCTGCCATCGCTCTCGCATTGTTATTTCCCGACCCGTCGCCAGGGGTCCGGCGCTCGCCGCATCCCAACGGTCAGCCGCGCACGCTGGCGGAGCGATCATCGGGAGCGCAGCGCAATCATCAACGAAGTTGTCGAATGAACGGGAAGGCGGTGCGAATCCGCCGCTGGTCCGCAACTGTGAGCGGCAGCAAAGGTCTGCCCGCAGCCACTGCCCCGCATGCCGGGACGGGAAGGCGCAGACCGGGTCAATTCCTGTTTTGGGGTCTTGATCCGCCGCAAGCCAGGAGACCGGTTCGACAGCCTTTTGACGGTTCCTCTTTCCGGGAACGAAAGGAGAACGAACATGCCCGCCTGTTTCAAAACCACACTCGCAGTGTTTCTGCTCGCCGCATGGATCGCATTGGCTCCGTCATCGGGCACGGCTGCTGCCCTGCTTTCCGGGGTGGTCGCTGATGCGAGCGGTGCCAGAGTCGCCGGAGCGACCATCAAACTCTTCGCCGCAACCGCGCTTCTGCGCAGCACCCAGAGTGGCCCCGACGGCACATTTTCCTTGGCCGCCCTGCCGCCGGGCGACTATCTCGTGGAGGTCTCGGCTCCCGGCCTTCAAAAACAGAGCCGCCGTGTGAAGGTGGACGCCTCGGGACTGGAACTGGATATTCAGATGGAGATTGCCGGCCTGCATCAAGACGTAACCGTCGTCTCCTCCGACCGGCCCGAGGTCCCCACCGAGGTCGCCCGCGTTGTTTCGCTCCTCGATTCGCAGGAAATTGAGAACCGCAATCTGGTTCTGGTCTCCGATGCCGTGCTCTCCGTGCCTGCGCTGCAGGTGCAGCAGTCCGGAGGTCCGGGACGCCTTGCTGCCTTTCGTTTTCGCGGCCTGCGCCCGGAAGACACCGCCATTCTTTACGACGGCTTCCGGCTGCTCGACCCTTCGGACAACAAAGGCTCTGCTCGGCCGCTGCTGGCCGATCTGCTGGTCGCCGATGCCGAACGCCTGGAGATATTGCGCGGCGCGGGGTCGACGCTCTATGGAACCCATTCCATGGGCGGCCTCATCAACATGATCTCCCGCCAGCCCAGCGAACCCTTGCGGGGATCGTGGTCCGTGGAAGGCGGCTCGCTGGGCTTGTTTCAAAGCAGCGCCAGCCTGGAGGGCCTGACTCCCGGCCGGCAATTCTCCTACGGCCTGCACGCGACGCACCTCAACTATACTCGCGGCCTGGATGAGCACGACGACTACCGGAACACCACCGGCTCCGGGCGCGTTACCTATGACCCGACTCCCCAGATCCGCCTCTTTGGGCGCTTCTCCCTGACGGATAGCTTTGCGCTGCTGGACGAGGGACCTTCTCCGGTGGCCGGGCTCTCCGCGCTTCCGGTGGTGCGGGAGGCCGTTGCGCATCCCCATCCGGGCGCCAATTTCTATCCTCAACTGGATGACCCGGACTACCGGCAGGCGAACCGCCTGGTGCTGGCCGCCTTTCGCCTGGACCACTGGGCAACCGCCCGGTGGTCGCACTCCCTCAGCTTCCACTCGCTGCGCACGCGGCGCCGCTACGAGGACGGCCCGGCCGTCTCCCCTCTGTCTGCCCGTCTGGGCGGATCGGATTTCTACGATCTGCAACGTTTTGAAGGCGGCCTGGATGAGCTCCTGTGGAGGAATGCTCTTCAGATCCATCCGGCCAGCACCCTCTCCTTTGCGCTCGGATGGGATCGCACCTCGCTCGATCAGAGTTCGTTTGGACAGGCCATCGAGGCGGTTCAGAACTCCTTTGCGCTCCAGGTCTCCAACCACACCCGCCTGCTGGACAGCCGCCTCCAGATTCAGGTAGCGGGACGGGCGCAATCCTACCGGCTCCGCCGCCCGGAGTTCAGCGACGATGCGGGCAACCCTTACGGCGGCGTATCCGACATTGACGCGCCTGCCACCTACAGCGGGGACCTGGCGCTGTCCTACTTTTTTCCGGCCGCCGGCACGAAGCTGCGGGTGCATGGCGGCAACGGATTTCGCTCTCCTTCGCTCTACGAGCGTTTCGGCAGCGGCGGCGGGGGCAGCTACTATGGATTTCCCCTGCTCAATGCCGAGCGTTCTGGTTTTGTGGACGGCGGCATCGACCAGTATCTGTTCGGCCAGCGCCTGGAGGTGGGCCTGACCTATTTCTACACTCATCTGCAGACCTATATCGATTTCGTGTCGGTATCCAACGATCCGTTCGGGCGCTTGTTCGGCTACGCGAACCGGCACGGCGGCAACGCCCGCGGAGTGGAGATTACGGCCGCGGCGCGTCCCTCCCCGGCGCTGGAGATCGCCACCTCCTACACCTATACGAACTCCGACCAGGTTTCCCCCACCTCGGCGGGAACGACGCGGTTTCTGGGTCTGTCCGATCACCAGTTCACGCTGGGGGTCAGCCTGCGCCCGGCGCGCCGGCTCAGTCTGCACTGGCAGACCTACGCCGTTTCGCAGCACGACGTTCCGCTATTCGGCTCCCACCCTCCCTTTCCCTTCGGGACCTACCGCTTCCCCGGCTATGTTCGGGCCGACCTGACCGGCAGCTATCTGCTTCGGGACGGGGAGCGCTCGCAGGTGCGCCTCCACATGCGGGTGGACAATCTCTTCGACCGGGAGTATTACCACGGAGGTTTTCTCGCTCCCGGGGCAACGCTGCGGGCCGGACTGCGCTGGGAATTCTAGCCTGTGCTGGAACCCCTGGGCTGCGGCAGTGCCTGTCCAGCGGACAACCCCGCCGCTGGCGGGAACGGGACTGCGGCTTGCTCCGCTTGCCGGCGTCGCCGGACGATTCCTTTGGCGGCGCCGGCAGGCGGGTAGTACTCCAGGGGCAAATCAAAATGTGGCCTCCGAGCTATTGGCGTGGGCAGACAGCGCCCCTACGCTAGGCCCTAGGAAGGCAGTGATGGAGTTGACGAACACAGAAACGGAAGAGTTGGTGCGGATGCGAGATAACATTCGCAGGAGCGTGGAAGCGCTGGAAGTATGCTGGTCCTGCCAGCGGGTCTGCGAATGCGAACCGGCCACCGTGGATGACGGGCCTCCCGTGTGGCTGTGTTCCGCCTGCGCCACCAAGCACCGCCTGGAGCACCCGGCCGAGCCCGGCCGGATGGCCTGGCCCTTTGGGGTCTAACGCGCGGCGGCCACTCCCCGGAGAACGTTGTTCCGCGCCCTGGGGCCACCCGCCAAGCCCGGCCCGCAGGGAAACCTCCCGCCTCGCAGCCCTCGCCGTTCCGCCCGGCGGCCCGCGGCCCTGGCATGCCCTTTCCGCCAGCCAATGCTGCTATAATAGATTTCCCTTATGAATTTGATAACGGTTCTTTATCCTGCCGGGCTGGGGGGGTCAGGCGCCCCGTCAGGGGAGGCGGGCGCGCCATCGCCATGGAGCTCGATCAAATCACCGCGTTTTTAGAGGTGGCGCGGCAGCAGAGTTTTTCGCGCGCGGCCGAGAAACTCTACCGCACGCAGCCGGCCATCAGCGCGCAGATTCGCGCCCTCGAACAGGAATGCGGCCAGAAGCTCTTTGACCGGCTGGGCCGCCGCATCTTCCTGACGCGCGCCGGCGAAGTGCTGTTCGAGTACGGCGAGAAGCTGGTCGAGTTGCACCGCGAAACGTTGCAGCGCGTGCGGGAGGCTCACGGCAGCGCTGCCGGGAACCTGGTCGTCGGCGCCAACGAGGCCACCTGCCTCTACGTGCTGCCGCAGGTCTTCGCCGAGTTCAAGCGCAAGCATCCCCAGGTGGGCATCAGCATCTACCGCAATTTCAGCCACAAAATCTTGCAGAAGATGGCCGAGAACCAGGTAGACCTGGGCATCGTCACGCTGCCCGTCCGCCAGAACAATCTGAAGGTGATTCCCTTCTTTGAGGACGAGCTGTGGGTGGTGATGCCGCCGACGCACAAACTGGCCAAGCGCGCTTCGGTGAAGCTGGAAGACCTGGTCGGCGAACCGCTCATCTTCCCCAAAGGCGGGCACACCCGGGAATTGCTCGAGAAGCTTTTCCGCAAGCACCGCGACCGGCTGCAAATTTCCATGGAGCTAGCCAGCGTCGAGACCATCAAGAAATTCGTTGCCGTAGGCCTCGGCATTTCGCTCCTCAGCCGGTCGTATGCCGAGATGGAAGTGCGCTCCGGCCTTCTGAAGCTGGTCCCGCTGCAAGGCGTCGACCTGCACCGTCGCCTGGGATTGGTCTATCGCACCGACCGCCACCTGTCCAAAGCGGCGCAGTCGTT
>DATMAF010000085.1:0-3265 GCA_035560315.1 Terriglobia bacterium
CGCCGACCTTTATAAAGGACTGCTGCGGCTCAACCTGGGAAACACCTACGTCTGGCTGGGACAGCCGGACCGCTCGCTTTCCTACTCCCGGGAAGCCCTGGCGATCTTCCGCAAAATCGGGCGGGGCACCTGGGAGGCCAATGCCCTGATGAACCTCGGCAACGCCTACCTGCGGCAGAAGGATCTCGACAACGCCTGGAACACTCTCCAGGAAGCGTTGCAGGTGGCCCGGCGGAGCGGAGAGTACCGCGTCTACGGCCGCTCGCTGTTGAACCTGGGGATGGCCGGTCTGGAGATGAAAAAGAAAGAGGCGATCCCCTATCTCGAAGAGGCGGTGGAATGGTACCGCCAGGACAAGGAAATTTATCCCGCCATCGAGCGCGAGGTCGTCCTCCAGGAAGCCCTGCGCCTGCTGAACCAGTTGGCGCAGCAAGTGGGCGATTCACAACAGCAAGAGAGATACGGCCGGATGTATGCCGATGCGGCCGCTGCCGCGCCGCATTCGTTTAGCGAGCTGCGCGCCAGTCCCTGCTTCGCCATCTACATGGCCCGGCCGATGCCCGTCCGGCAGGCGGCTGCAAGCGCCGCGCAGTGACGCGCCCGCTCGATACCGCTCCGCGCGGCGGCCGGCCTCCGCGCGCCCCATACCCCGATGCTATAATCGCCCTGTCATGAGCAGGGAAAAAACCATTGCCGCGGCTGACCCGGAAATCGAAAAGCAGCTAGAGTATCTGCGCAAGGGCACGGTCGAGATCATCCGCGAAGAAGAGTTGCGGGCCAAGCTCGAGCAGTCGCGCCAGAGCGGCCAGCCGCTGATCGTCAAAGCCGGCTTTGATCCGACCGCGCCGGACCTGCACCTGGGACACACCGTGCTGCTGCGCAAGCTCAAGCACTTTCAAGACTTGGGGCACACGGTGGTATTCCTCATCGGCGATTTCACGGGCCGGATCGGCGATCCCAGCGGCCGCAGCGCAACGCGTCCGCCGCTGACGCCGGAAGAGATTGCCGCGAACGCGGAGACCTACAAAGAGCAGGTCTTCAAGATTCTGGATCCGGCCAAGACGCGGGTCGAATTCAACAGCCGGTGGCTGGCGGGACTGTCGAGCGCCGATCTGGTGCGGCTCTGCTCCCGCTACACGGTGGCGCGGCTGCTGGAGCGCGATGACTTCGCCAAGCGCTACAAGGGAGGCATCCCCATCTCCGTCCACGAGTTGCTTTATCCGCTGATCCAGGGGTACGACTCGGTGATGCTGGAGGCGGATGTGGAGCTGGGCGGCACCGATCAAAAATTTAATCTGCTGGTCGGGCGCGAGTTGCAGCGCGAGTACGGAAAGCCCTCGCAGGTGGTGATGACGGTGCCGATCCTGGAAGGCACCGACGGCGTCAACAAGATGAGCAAGTCGCTCGGCAACGCTATCGGAATACAAGAGCCTCCGGGCGAGATGTTCGGCAAGATCATGTCCCTCTCGGACGAAATGATGTACCGCTACTATGAGTTGCTCACCGACCTGAGCCTCCAGCAGATCGCGGCGATGAAACAGCAGGCCGCCGCCGGCGCGGTGAACCCCATGGAGCAGAAGAAGGCGCTGGCCGCGCGCCTGATCGCGGAGTTCCACTCGCCGGAGCAGGCGCGCCGGGCGCAAGAGGAGTTTGAGCGCGTCCACCAGAAACGCGAGCAACCATCGGAAATGGAGGCGGTCCGCATCGGAAAGCACGAGGTCATGGGCAGCAACGGCCGCATCAAGGTGGGGGCGCTGCTGGCGCGCGCCGGTCTGGCCAGTTCCATCAGCGAGGCGCGCCGCAAGCTGGAAGAACATGCGGTTTCCATCAATGGAGAGCGGTGGACGAAACCCGAGTACGAGCCCTCCGGCAGCGGTCCGCTCAAGCTGCGAGTGAAGTTGGGCCGGCACTACCGGGAAGTGGTGATTGAGCCATGACCGCGGGAACGATTCGCGTCAAGATGGTGTCGGAGGCAGCAGAGTACGTTTCGGTTACGCACGTGGTGCAGCGCGATTGCACTTTGCCGGAGTTGGTGGAAATCCTGCTGCCGGTGGTGGGGACGGACGCGGCCCGCATTCAGAAGATGATGCGCGTCGGCACGGTTTCCACTGGAGAATACCGGTATCGGTGGGAAGGGCTCGACGTGGCTGTGAACGAGCTGGAGGCGATTCTGAACGTGCTGCCGCACGATGAGCCGGGCCGTCCCTTCGAACCGCAGAAATGCTTCCTGGCCCGTTTTCGCCGGAGCCTGGAAACGCTTGACCTGCCGCGCGAAGGCGCGCTCCGCAAGGCCTTGTTTGCCCGGCAGAGCTTCTGGGAGGCGCTAATGGAGTTTGCCGCCCGCCGGCGCCTGGAGTATGCCGGTTATTCACACGCCGACAAAGCGGACCGCTTCACGCTACCGCTCGATGCCGAATGCTGGCAGCACCTGAAAGGCTTACTGCCCCTGCTGAAGCCGCAAAGCGCCGCCGCGCGCCTGGAACAGATGCGGCCGGAAAGCATCGACCTGCTCACCCGCCGCTAGCGGCCCCGCACCGGCAGGGGATCGGGCATTCGGAGACCTCGCGAATGCGGTGTGGATGAAGAGGAGTTCCTTGCGATTAGAAGCGCCGATTCCACGCGGCGCTTTCACCCCGCCACAGCCAACGGGCTTCCCAAGGCCCGCTTCATTGCAGGAAAGCCGTGTTGTTGGACCATGACAAGAATTAGAAGCTGTTGGGCTCGGTGACATCCTTTGCACAAAAGCAGGGGAGGCGAAGTTCGTCTCGACAGGGCGGTGGCGATGCGGTTTTCTTGGAAGGCCGGAGGCGCGATGGCCGCAGTCGGACTTCCGCCCTTTGGCCGGACCGCACGGGAAGTGGCCCGCGCTGCTGTGCCGCCCTCCCGGAGTCGCTTTTCAGCAGACGCCAATTCCCGCAGCCGCAGTGGCTAGCCATACTATGCCTGATGCGCTCCGAAAACGGGACCTTGCGCAAAACCGAAGTGCGGCGGCGAGAGCATGCCGCGCTGCGCCGGCTGCTGCGACTGCGGAGCGTGTCCGATGACACAACCTTGTACCGGTTTCTGCAACGACCGGACGGCCAAACGATGAACTAGGCACGCGGAGAAGCTGCCCGCCGCCTGGGGACGCGAGGCTCCCGGCGTCGGCAAAGCACCCGCGTCGCTGTAGATGCGACGGGCTAGGCCAACGGGCGGCCACGACGTTCTTGGCGCAGCGGGCAGTCCCATCCCAGCGGGCAAGCCCTTCCCTGGCGGCACTCGCTGA
>DATMAF010000086.1:0-11489 GCA_035560315.1 Terriglobia bacterium
CGCCGACGGCGTCTCGCAGTCCGCTCCCGCCAACGCCTATTCCAATTCGACTGTGGCGATTCAAGCCGCTACCGGGAAACTGGCGTGGTATTACCAGCACCTGCCCGGCGACGACTGGGACTCGGATCATGCCCATGAACGTGTGCTGGTCCGCACGGCGGTCAATCCCGACCCAGCGGCGGTGAAGTGGATCAACCCTCGTATCCGGCGCGGGGAGCAGCGGGATATCGTCGTCTCGGTGGGCGAGCCCGGCGGCCTCTGGGCACTGGACCGTGGCACTGGCGAGTTCCTGTGGGCCACGCCCTTTCCCTACGACGTGCCGGACTTCCACATCTCGCGCGTCGATCCGGAGACCGGCAAGACCTACATCAACTGGGACAAAGTCTTCAAGAAGGATGGCGACAAGAGCCTGATCTGCTTCTTCAATACGCGCAGTTACTGGCCCACGGCCTACCATCCTGGCACCAATTCTTTGTATGTGCCCTACATCGACTCCTGCCTCACGATGACTGCCGACACCTCCAGCGAGGAGGGCTACCGCGACCGCCGGGGGATGCTGCGGCCCGGCGTCGATCCCCGCAAAGCGGCTGGGATCGCCAAGATCAATCTGGAGACAGGCCGCATCGAGCGGTTTTATGAAGGTCCCGTGCCGGGCAACGGCGCCATGCTGACCACCGCCGGCGGGCTGGTTTTCTGGGGCGACATCAACCGCCGTCTGCGCGCCTTCGACGCTGAGTCCGGCAAGATACTTTGGGAAACCATCCTCGGCGGCGTCATTTCTGTGAGCACCATCACCTATGCCGTGAACGGCAAGCAGTACATCGCGGTGATGACCGGCGATGGCCAGTCGGGCACGCGGGGCTTGTTCTCCCAGGTGCCCGGCCTGACCACCCCGCGCGGGCATAACGCCATTTACGCATTTGCTCTGCCCTAGCCGCGCGAAACCCGAGGCACCAGCAGAACCGGCCAGAAGCACCCGCGGGAGAGAACCCATGGAATGGCACGACCTGCGCAACCCGAATGATCCCCTGCTGGAGGAACTGGCCGCGCGCTATCAACTGCATCCCTTGCATATAGAAGACTGCCGTCATCGCGGCCAGAACGCCAAGGTGGAGGAGAGCGAGCACTACCTGTTTGTGGTGCTCAAGCCGGTCACGATTGAAGCGGACGGGGAATTCACTTTTTCGGATCTGGACCTCTTTCTGGGGCGCGATTTCCTGATCACAGTGCAGGAAGGCGAATGCACTTCTGTGCGGCAGGTTCTGGACCGGGCGCATTCCGGCGACCAGGAGGCGCGAGCCGACCAGTTGCTCTATCGCATCGCCGACGGCGTGGTGGACTCCTACCTGCCGGCCCTGGATTGGGTGGATGAGATCAGCGACGAACTGGAAGCCGAGGTGCTGGAACGCCCTTCACCGCAGGCGCTCGACAAAATCTTCAGCGCCAAGCGCAACCTGATCGAGCTGCGCCGCGTGCTTGCCAACACCCGCGACGTCGCCGGCCACCTCCAGCGGACCGAATCCAAGCTGATCGGCCGCGACCTGTGGCCCTTCCTGCGCGATGTGTACGACCACGTCGCCCGCAACCTGGACACCGTGGAAGTGCAGCGCGACGTTCTGAGCGGCCTGCTCGAGATTTACCTTTCCAGTATGGCCCAGCGCACCAACACGGTCATGAAGGTCCTCACCGTGCTTGGCACCATCGCCCTTCCTGCCCTCATCATTTCCAGTTTCTACGGTATGAACCTCCACGGGCTGCCCTGGGGCAGCCATCCCCAGGGGGCCTGGATCGCTTTCTCCCTGATGGGGTTTTCCACTTTGGCGCTGCTCGGTCTGCTGCGCTTCTTCCGCTGGCTGTAGCACAAGTATGATTAACACTCCTAGAAATCATCTGGCTCTGTTGACCTCCTTGCTGTTCCCGACCAATGGCCAGAGCCGGTTGAGGTTACCGGCCAAGCCCAACAAGAGGGCCTGCCAACGTTGCGGAAACAAACTCCGGCCCGCTGCGCAGGATGAGAGTTTGCCTTTGACGGTGGAGAAGTCGGTCTCCTCGAAAACGCGCCGCGCAACCTGGCGGGGGAAAGGCGCGGCGCACTTCGCCCCGCACGCCGCGGGATGCCACCCTTCTTCCCGCGCATGGCCGGGATTCCGCCCGGGGGTGGAGCGTTTGCCGGTGGCCTCCACCGCGACACCGGGCGCGACTTCGGCGACGTTCCAATTCCGCTGAGCCTCCGGGAGGTCTCAGGGGTTAGTTCCGTCCAGCATATAGGACATTCGTTATCTAGGAATCATCTGGGGCTGCTCGGGGCGGGTTGTTGCTGGCGCAACTCTTGTATCAATGTTTGGGCTTTCTGGGCGTAGCTCTGCATATGGCTCTGCATTCGGGCGCTGCCGGCCTGCATGGATTCACTGGCCAGCGAGGGCATGGCCTGCAACAGTTTCTTCCCGGTGGGGGTGGAGTAAAAGGCGATCATGGCGTTGACATCGGCTTTGCTGAAGTGCCGCTGGTAAACGGGAACGATGTCCTCCAGCATGCCGTCGATCGGCATTTCCTTATACATCTGCTCTTGGAGCGCCTCCAGTTTGGCAAGCGTCTCTTCGGGAAAATTGGGGTAGCGGCTTCGGACCTGCTCTCGCCCGACGGTACGCGCCTGCTGCGACATTTGATCAATCATGTGCTGCATCTGGCTGCGGACTTGCATCACTTCCATCAATTTACGGACATCCTCGCGGCTGGCGGCATCGCTTGCCGGCTCGGATTGCTGTCCGCGCAGGGCTGGAACACACAGGCTCAGCAGCGCCACCGTCGTTACGATCCGTTGCTTCATGGCGAATCCTTTCCCACCCCGTCATGTTCGGCGCCGAAAAAACCCGCCGTTGCGCCGAAGCTATAAGTTCTTCATGCGGTTCTTGATCTTTTCGGCCAGCTTCTCGATCTCTTCCGCTTTCTTCATGACCGTTACGGAGAGCACGTCCTCGGTGGCCTCTTCCATTTCCATTTTCAGTTCCGCGGCCAGAGCATAAAGCTGAGATGTGTCTCGTTGCGTCTGCTCGAAGCTTTCTCGCAGCATTTTGCGGCTGACCGACGGCCGGTCGGCCGGCAGCCGGAAGCTGGGCAAGCTCTCGCCCGAACCCGGCCGGGAAGGCAACGAATTACTACGCAGTTGGGCCAAGCCGCCGCCGGCCATCCCTCCTGTTCCCAACAGGAACAATAGGGCCGCCGCGAGCACGTTTGCTTTCATGGCATCCTCCCGGGGAATCAAGCTTGACTCCATGATAACGAAATTGGCGCGGGAAGTCATCCGCGCGGGCGGCCGGCGGATTCCGGGGGCAGAAGCCCGGCGAGTATAATGGGTGCGGGAATCTTCGATGATCGTGGCGCTGGCGCAGATCAATACCACGGTGGGCGATTTTGCCGCCAACCGGGCCAAGATCCGCGAGTTTGCGCGCCGCGCCCAACAGGCGGGGGCGGAACTGGCGGTGTTTCCGGAGCTGGCCCTGTGCGGCTATCCGCCGCGCGACCTGGTGGAAAAGGCGAGCTTCCTGGAGCGAAACCGGCAGGAACTGGAGGCGCTGGCCCGCGAGCTGCCCGGAATTGGCGTGATCTGTGGGTTCGTCGGCAGGGCGGACGGCGAGACCGGAAAGCCGGCGACCAACAGCGCCGCGCTGCTTTCCGGCGGGGCGGTGCAGTTCGTGCAAAACAAGATGCTGCTGCCCACCTACGACGTCTTCGATGAGATGCGCTACTTCGAGCCCGCCGCGCAGCAAGCGGTGCTGCCGCTGTGCGGCAAATCCTGGGCGCTGACCATCTGCGAGGACATCTGGAACGACAAGACCTTCTGGAAACGGAGGCTGTACACCCGCGACCCGGTGGAGGAGCTGGTCCAGAAGGGAGCCAACATCCTGCTGACCATCTCTGCCTCCCCCTATGTGATCGGCAAGCGAAAGCTGCGCCGGGAAATGCTCCGCTCCTTTGCCGTTCGCTATCGCATGCCCGTGCTCTTCGTGAATCTGGTGGGCGGCAACGACAGCCTGGTGTTCGATGGCTCCAGCGAGGTGGTGGACGCCTCCGGAGAGATTGCCGCCCAGGCGGCCTCCTTTGAGGAAGATTTGATCTGCTACGACACCGCCACCGGCCGCGGCGATCTGCACCCGCGCGTGCAGGGTCCCGATCCCGCCGCTTTGCAGGCGCTCATTCTGGGAACCCGGGATTACGTCCGGAAGTGCGGTTTTCGGTCCGTGGTGGTGGGATTGAGCGGCGGCATCGACTCCTCGCTGACGGCGGCCATCGCGGTGGAGGCGCTGGGACCGGACAACGTGCTGGGCGTGGGCATGCCCGGGCCGTATTCCTCTCCGGAAAGCCTCTCCGATGCGCGGCAACTGGCGGAAAACCTGGGCATCCGGTTTCTGGTGCTGCCCATCACGGAGATTTTTCAGTCCTACCGGCAAACGCTGCGGGAGGTCTTTGCCGGCCAGCCCGTCAACGTAACAGAAGAAAACATTCAGGCCCGCATCCGCGGCAACTTGCTCATGGCCCTCTCCAACAAGTTCGGCGCCCTGGTGCTTTCGACCGGCAACAAGAGCGAGCTGGCGGTGGGCTACTGCACCTTGTACGGCGACATGGCCGGAGGGCTAGCGGTGATTTCCGATATCCCCAAGACCATGGTCTACCGCTTGGCCGCCCTGGTGAACCAACAGCGCCCGGTGATTCCGCAGGCCGTCTTTGACAAAGCCCCCTCGGCCGAGTTGCGGCCAAATCAAAAGGACACTGACAGCCTGCCGCCGTATGAAGTGTTGGATGTCATCCTGAAGGCCTACATTGAGGATCATGAGCCGCCCCGGCGGATTGCGGAGCGCTATGGCTTCGATCTGGAACTGGTGCGAAGCATCGTGGCGCGCGTGGATGGCAACGAATATAAGCGGCAGCAGGCAGCCCCGGGGTTGAAAGTTACATCCAAAGCCTTTGGGATGGGGCGCCGGTTTCCCATTGCGCAGCGGTATTCCGAATAGGAGGCGGGCGTGGGTCAGGGACGTTTCGTGAATCAAAAGCTGGGCAAGCGCGCTGGCTTCCGCGCGCGCCCCGCCGCCGGGTCGCGGCCCGTGACACGGCCGGAACAAGCCGGCGGGGCGTCGTCTCGCAGGACGGCGGCGCGGCGTGCTATAATCAACTCGCAAGACCGCCGGCACCGGTCGTAAGCGCACATCATGAAAGAGCGGGGACGCATTCTCATCGTAACCATCTCCACCAGCGTGACGCTGTTGGTCCTGATGGGCGTGTTGCTGGGGCAGAACAAGAGTTCCGATGAGCCCTATCGGCCGCTGGCGGTTCTGAGCGAGGTGTTGAGCCGCATCCAGACCGATTACGTGGAGGAACCCAGCTTTCCCAGCATGACGGACGGCGCCTTGCACGGGCTGGTCGAATCCCTGGATCCCTTCAGCAGTTATCTTTCCCCGGCCGAGTATCAGAAATTCCAGCAAGGGCCGGGCGGCGATGCCTCCATCGGCGCCGCCATCTTCAAGCGCGGCGGGATGGTGGGGGCGGGCATCCTGGCGGTCTTGCCGGGAGGGCCGGCGGCGCGGGCGGGATTGCTGGCCGGAGATATCGTGGAGGCGATTGACGGCCGGAGCACCCAGGAAATGTCCTACGCGGAAGTGCAATCGGCGCTGCAAGGGCCGCCGGGTTCCACGGTGAAGCTGACCATCGTGCGCGAGCGGGCGCAGGATCCGATGCCATTCGAGCTGCGCCGGGAAATCCTGCCGCGGCCGGCGATCGAGTCGCGGATCCTGGAGCCCGGGATCGGCTATTTGAAGGTGGTTTCCCTCCCCGCGGGAGAGTCCCAGCGGATCGCCGAAAAGATCCGCGAACTGCGGCGCGGCGGCGCGGTGAAATTCATTCTTGATTTGCGCGACAACGCCTTCGGGGACCTCTCGGAAGGCATTGCCGCCGCCAATCTCTTTATCCGCCGCGGCCTGCTGTCCTACGCCGAAGGGCAGCGCTATCCCCGGCAGAGCTTTACGGCCTCGGAGGAGAAATTCGTCTCCGACGAGCCCTTGGAAATTCTCGTGAATGAATCAACCGGGGGCGCGGCAGAAATCCTGGCCGCGGCCATTCTTGACCATCACCGCGGGGGAGTGGTGGGAGAGCGCACCTTCGGCATCGGCGCGATTCAGAAAACGCTGCCGCTCGAGGACGGCTCCGCCCTGATTCTTTCGGTGGCCAAGTACTATTCGCCTTCCGGCACGCAGATTCAGGAAAGCGGCGTTACCCCCACCGAAGTGGTCCGCCAGGACCGGGAGTTTCCGCCCCTGGCGGGAGACGGCGAAGAGATGGAGCAGGAAGCGCCTGCGCCTTCCCAGCCCCGCGAGGATGTGCAGTTGAAGCGCGCCATTGAACGGCTCAAAGAACAAAAAGAGCAAGAAGCCGTTCCCGCCGCCGCCTAATTCTCTGTCAAGAAATCGCTCGCCGGTCTCGCCGGACGCCGGCATCTGTCCTGTTCCCCGCGTCAGCCAGAAGCTGCCGACCGAGCAAGCCCCGGGGAAGAGGCGAAGTTGCTACTTGGCGCGTTCCAGGTACTTTCCCTCCGCGGTATCCACGCGGATCTTCTCTCCGGCATTGATAAAGGGCGGGACCTGAACCACCAGGCCGGTTTCCAGGGTTGCGGGCTTGGTAACGTTGCTCACGGTAGCCCCTTTCAGGCCCGGCTCGGTTTCCACCACCGTCAGGTCCACCGTAATGGGCAGGTTGATACCCACCGGCCGGCCTTCATACATCTGGATTTTCAACCGGACGTTGGGGATGAGGTAGAGCGCGGCGTCTCCCAAGGTATCTTTCGAGAGATGCACCTGCTCGTAGTTTTCGGTGTTCATGAAGTAGTAATCGTCGCCATCCCGATAGAGGTATTCCATCTCCTGCTCGTCCACGATGGCCTGCTCCACGCGGTCTTCCGAGCGGAAGCGATGCTCAATCATGGCGCCGGTGCGTAAGTTGCGCATTTTCGCCTGCACGAACGCCCGCAAGTTGCCCGGCGTGCGGTGGGCCACCTGATGGATGGAATACAGGTCCCCCTCGTGCTTGATGATGTTGCCAGGGCGCAGTTGCGTCGCGGATAACATTACCGATGCTCCAGAAAGTGATTGGGACCAGCGATTCGCCGGCACCCGTTGCGAGCGCCTCAATCGGAGGGCCTACATCAATAATTATAGAAGGGGCCAGCTGCGGCCGTCAACGAAGTGTCCTGCTTTCTTGTCTTGTGAGCCGCGCTGGCCGGGACTATGATGGGTCCAGGAAGGGGCGGCGGACCTTCATGGCCAACCGATCGCTGCGGCTTTCCACGAACGCAGCCGGCGAATTTTTCGTCGATAGCACCTGCATTGACTGCGATCAGTGCCGCGAGTTGGCTCCGCAGGTGTTCGGAGATGGGCCGGGGCAGGCCAGCGTCGTGCGCCAGCCGGAGGACGCCGCCGCGCGGCACGCCGCTCTGCGCGCTTTGGTGACCTGCCCGGTGGGAGCCATTGGCACGGAGTCGCGCCAGGAGCTCGGCCTCGTGGCTGCGGAATTCCCGGCGCGGCTGGCCGGGGACGTCTATTTCTGCGGCTTTGCTTCCCGGGATTCCTACGGAGCGTCCAGCTATCTCATCGTTCGCAACGAAGGCAACGTGCTGGTCGATTCCCCGCGCTTTGCCTCCCGGCTGGTGCGGCGCATCGAGCAGTTGGGCGGCGTCCGCTGGATGTTTCTCTCGCACATCGATGACATCGCCGACCACGCTCTGTTTCACCGGCACTTCGGCTGTGAACGAATCATTCACGAGCGGGAAACTCCGGCCTCCTCTGAAATGGAATGGACCTTGGCAGGCGAGGCGCCACTGCCGCTCGGGCCCGGCTTGCTCGCCATCCCCACGCCCGGCCATACCCGCGGCCACACCGTCTTGCTCTATCAGGACCAGTTTCTGTTCACGGGAGATCACCTGTGGTGGTCTCCGGCGCGGCAGCAGCTTGCGGCGTCGCGCGCCTACTGCTGGTATTCCTGGCCGAAGCAGGTGGAGTCGGTGGAGCGCCTGCTGGCGCATCGCTTTGAGTGGGTCCTGCCGGGCCACGGCCACCGCCGCCATCTGCCGGTGGCGCAGATGCGCCAATCGCTCCGGCACTGCCTGGAGTGGATGAAGCGGCAGGCCTGACTCCGGCGCTGCGGCCGCTTGCCCGCGCCTGGCAACGCCTTGCCGGGAATCAACCTTGCCGGCGCGGCGGTGGGGCGATGTGCCTACTTGGTGCCTTCCGCCCAGGCTTTTCTGCTTGCGGGGGAAAGAGCGATCTCCTACAATTGCAATGCGATAGGGCCGCTTCCGCGGGAGGGCTGCGCCTCCGGGAAGGTGAGGGATGAAACGCATCCGCATCTTGTATGTGATCCTAGCCGTGCTGCTGCTGGCCAGCGTGGGTCCGCTGTTGTTCTACGCCCTGAAAACCATGGACATCAATCGCCGGGCGCTGGAAACCAATGAGGTTCTCTTGCAGAACAGCATCACCCGCTCGGTGGCGGAAGAAATCTCCATCTACAACGAGACCTTCCACCAGTTGCTGGAAACGCTGGACCACCTGCTGACGCAGCAGCCGGGCCTGTCCGGCGCGGGCCAGGGCTTTCAATCCGAGGAGTTGCGCAAGACGCTCGAGGGGATGATCTCCTCCTCCCGGCACATCAGCTACATCACGGTGCTGGATGCCCAGGGACGCGGCATTCAAGCCGGCAACTACAGCGCCGATTCCGACCCCTTCCTGGTGCGCACCCTGAACCGGGCGTTCGCGGCGGCGCAGCAGCGCAGCGAGTTCCAAAGTGATCCGGTGCTGATCTCGCAGTCGCAGCAGCTGTTTCCGGCCATGCTGATCGCCCGGCCGATCATCCGCGAGGACCAGTTCGACGGGATGATGGCGGTGGTGTTGAATCTGCAATCGCTGGTCGAGCGGCTGAAATCCAGCAGCACCAATGGACTCGAAGCCTTTGTCGTGGACCGCTCCGGGCGGCTGGTGCTGACGCCGAACTTGCAGGATCATTCGCTGGGCCAGAGCATGATCGGCTCGCCCATCGTCAATATGTTTCTCAGTTGGAAGGGAAACGTGAAAGGGGCGGAGACCAGCGAGTTCGATCTGACCGTGGGCGACCAGAAGATTCCCATGGTCGGAACGTACTCCCCGGTGCAGTCGCTGGGTTGGGCCGTCATCGCCCAGAAGAAGCGCACCGACGCCTACCACGCCGTGGATGAAATGGTGCGAGCTACCACCAACTGGGGCCTGATCGCGCTGGCCACCTGCCTGGCGCTCTCGTATTTGCTCACCCTGGGCATTGAACGCCCGATTCGCGGGCTTACGGAGGCCACCCGCGCCATTGCGCAGGGAGATTTCTCCCGCCGGATTTCGCTGAAGAGCCGCACCGAGATCGGCGAACTGGCATCTACGTTCAACCACATGAGCGCGGACCTTGAGTTGTACGTGCAGCAGCTCAAAGACGCCGCCGAGACCAACCGCCAGCTCTTTCTCGACTCCATCCGCATGATCGCCGCCGCGGTGGATGAAAAGGATCCCTACACCCACGGCCATTCCGAGCGCGTCTCGCGCTATTCGGTGCTGATCGCCAGGCAACTGGGCCTGTCGGAGGAAGAGGTGGACCGCATCCGCATCTCCGCCTTGCTGCACGACATCGGCAAGATCGGCATCGAAGACAAGATTCTCAAAAAGCCCGGCATGTTGACTCCAGAGGAGTTTGCCATCATGAAGCAGCATCCGCAAAAAGGAGCCGCCATCGCCAGCCGCGTGGCGCAACTGCGCGAGATGGTGCCGGGCATCGAGCTGCACCATGAATGGCTGGACGGCCGCGGCTATCCTTACGGCCTGCAAGGCGCCGATATTCCGCTGATGGCCTGCATCATTTCCGTCGCCGACACCTTCGACGCCATGACGACACACCGGCCCTACCAGACCGCCATGGACCCCGGTGTGGCCATCGACTATATCCAGTCCTTCGCCGGCAAGAAGTACGAGCCAAGGGTCGCCGCGGCGCTGGGCGCTGTCTTCCAGGCCGGGGAGATCAAGGTGGCCCGCGCCGCGACGCTGGTCTGAGGCCGGGGCGGCCAAGCGCGCCGGTGGCTTCTCCGGAGCGGCCGCCGCGGATTCCGTTGTACACTATCGAAGAGTCCCGCTGTTTCGCTGCAGGAGCGGAAAGGAATTGCCCGTGGCCCATCGCAACCATCCAGGCGGCGCAACCTCGGTGGCGGCGCCGCTGACCGGGGAGGTAAAGCCTTCGGAGCGCTCGCACCGCATCCGCTATGCCATCCGCGACATCATGCTGGTGGCTCAGGAGGCGCAGGCGGCCGGCAAGCAACTGCTCCGCCTGAACATCGGCGACCCGCCCGCCTATGATTTTCAGACCCCGCGCCACCTCATCGAAGCGACCTTCGAGGCCATGCTGGCGGGCCACACCGGCTACGCGCCCTCGTCCGGCATCGAGGAGGCCTTGCGCGCCATCCGCGCCGAAAGCGAGCGCCAGGGCATCCGCAGCATTCAGGAAGTGTTTGTTTCCTCCGGGGTGAGCGAGGCCATCGAAGCCTGCTTCGCCGCCCTGCTCAATCCCGGCGAGAACGCGCTGATCCCCGCCCCGGGCTATCCGCTGTACGAAGCGGCGTTGGTGAAGCTGGGCGCCGAGCCGGTGGTGTATCAGTGCGACGAACAGGACGGCTGGCAGCCGGACCTGGATCACATCGCCCGGCAGGTCAACTCCAAGACCCGGGCCCTGGTGGTGATCAATCCCAGCAATCCCACCGGAGCCGTCTGCCGCCGGGACACCTTGCAGGGCATTTTAGAGATTGCCTCCCGCCACGGCTTGGTGGTTTTCTCCGACGAGATTTACAACCGTCTGCTGCTCGACCCGGTCGAGCATATTCCCATGGGCTCGCTCACGGACGAGCTGCCCATTGTCACCTTCAACGGGTTGTCGAAAACCTATCTCGCCCCCGGTTTCCGCATGGGCTGGATTGTGGTCAGCGGACCGCCGAAGGGGCTGGTTCACTACCGCGAGGCCATCGCCAAGATGATGCGAGCGCGGCTTTCCGCCAACCACCCGGCGCAATTTGCCATCCCGGCGGCGCTGGAGGGCAGCCAGGAGCATCTGCCCGGCGTCCTCGACAAGCTGCGGAAGCGGCGCGACCTCACTGTGTCGTTGCTGAATTCGATACCCAAAGTGCGCTGCTTCCCGCCGCAAGCCGCTTTCTACGCCTTCCCGCGACTGCAGATCCAGCGATCCGACGAGGAGTTTGTGAAGGACCTGGTGCGGCAGACCGGCGTCATCGTGGTGCCCGGTTCCGGGTTCGGACAGGCTCCCGGCACGCAGCACTTCCGGATGGTCTTCCTGCCGCCCGAGGAGATCCTTCACAAGGCTCTGCGCCTGCTGGGAGAGTTCCTGCAACGGTGGCCGTAGCGGCTGGTTTGCGTTGCAGCGCGGAGACCGCC
>DATMAF010000087.1:0-3266 GCA_035560315.1 Terriglobia bacterium
TCCCCAAACCGGCTGGCACCGGCCTGGGGAAAAAGTCACTCAAATCACGGTAGTTACGGGTGCTACAAAATTTGTCGGGGGCGGTGGTTGTGTATCAATTCGGGAAAGCGGCTCAAATTGAGACGTAAAAATTTGCTACTCTTCGCCCGGAATAGGGTTTATTCCAGGTTCCGGGCATGACCCTTAGCTGGGATGGATGGATGGTGTTCCCTGCCCTCTCCAGGACCGCATTTCTTTTACAGAAGCATTCCTATGGTAAAATCTCGGTTTGTGTCGAAAGCGCGGATAGCCGACAGCATTGAGCCGAATCGCACACGGGGCGAGGTCCGCCGCATTGCGAAAGCAAACGGCCTGGAACTGGGAATCTTGCGCCATGGCAGTGGTGGTCTGGGAACCATCGTGCGCTCCCAAACCACTCCGGGCTGCATTGCGGGATTGCGCCTGGCGCCGCTGGAAATTCATCCCGACGACCGGGGATACTTCGAGGAGGTCTGCCGGCTGGGCGTTGGCCTGGCGGAGTCCTTCCGGCCGCCCAAGCAGGTCCAGGTGTCGGCGGCGCTGTCGTATCCAGGAACCGTGAAGGCGGTTCACTATCACTTGCATCAAACCGATTTGTGGACCCCTGCGATGGGACAGTTCCAGGTGATGCTGTACGATCTGCGGGTCGATTCTCCCACCTTCGGGCAATTGAATACGCTGTACATCGGGACCCTGCGCCCCTTGCAACTGCTCATCCCGCCGGGGGTCGGCCATGGCTATAAGGTTTTGGGGACGGAACCCGCTCTGTTGGTCTACGCCACAGATCAGTTCTACGACCCCTCGGATGAGGGGCGCATCCCGTGGAACGATCCCGACATTGGCTACGACTGGGAAACCCAACGCAAGTAGAGTGAGCGCGGGCGCGGTCGGAACCAAGGCAATCCCCTGCCAGTCCACGCCGAACGGGACGCGCGTTTCCTGGCGGTTTCCTTTCGCCGCCACCTGGAAACACCGAGTGAGGACCTGCCGGCAACTGCGATGACGGCGCAGAACCCACCGATCATTCTGGGCGTCTCGGCCTCCAGCCACGATGCGGCAGCGGCGTTATTGTTCGGCTCCGAGGTGGTGGCGGCCCTGGAAGAGGAAAAACTGGCGCGCGTGCGGCGCGCCCGCGGCCTCCCGCTGCGGGCCATCCGGTATTGCCTGTCGGCGGCCCGCCTGCGGCCGGAGCAGATCGGCTACATCGCTCTGGCGCGTCCCTTGCGCGGCGGGCCGGGAGGAGAACAGCGCGGCGAGTCCTGGATTCCCCGGCGGCTGAAGGAAGAGTTTCCGGCTGCCAAAATCGTCATTTTCGATCACCACCTTTGCCACGCCGCGGCGGCTTTCTACCCTTCCCCGTTCGAGGAGGCGGTGGTGTTAACGCTGGATGAAACCGGGGACCTGCAAACTGGAAGCCTGGCGGTGGGACGCGGCATCGAGCTCTCGACGCTGGAGGAATCCTATTTCCCGGATTCCCTCGGCAACCTCTACAGTCGCGCCACCGCGCTGGCCGGATTCGCCGCCGGCGGCGACGAGCACAAGCTACAATGGCTGAGCGGCTGGGGCCGGCCCGTCTACGCCCCGGTTTTTCGCCGCATTCTCAGCCGGGAAGCGGGCGGGCTGGCAAAGCTCGACCAGCGGTATTTTCATGGCGCGCGGGAGGAGAACGGCGGCTTTTCCGAAAAATTTTTCCAGGAAACGGAACTGGACCCGAGCAGCCCGCTGAGCGAAGAAGCCCGCGCGAACCTGGCCGCCAGCGTCCAGCAGGCGGTGGAGGAGGAGGTGCTGGCGATCGGCCGCCGGGCGGCCGAGGCGCAGCAACTCCGCAACCTCTGTCTCGGCGGCGGCCTGGCGCTGAATTCGATGCTGGTGGAACGCATGGAGCAATCCGGAGCCTTTGCGGGGGTGTTCGTGCAGCCGGCGGCGGGCAATGCCGGAAACGCCTTGGGAGCGGCGCTCGGCTGCGCCCACGGCCTGTTGCGATGGAGCGGCCGCCGCCAACTGGAGCACCTCTTCTTTGGGCCGGAGTACGGCGATGACGCCATCAAAGACGTGCTGGACAACTGCAAGCTGCGTTATCGCTATCTGCCGAAGCGCCGGGAACTGCTGCAAACGGCGGTGGCGGCGCTGTGCCAGGATCAAATTCTGGGATGGTTCCAGGGGCGGGCCGAGTTCGGGCCGCGCGCCCTGGGGGCGCGCAGCATTCTGGCCTCTCCGCTGGGCCGCTACGTCAACGAAAATCTCAATCAATATGTCAAACACCGGGAGAAGTTCCGCCCCTTCGCCGCCTCCGTGATCGCGGAGCGCGCCGCGGAGTTCTTCGAATTTCACCCCAGCGCCCGTTTTCTGGCGAGCGTTGGCCGCGTGAAACCGGCGCACCGGAAAACGTTCGAGTCAAACTTGTTCCCCCAGTGCCCGGACGGCGAAAGCGAGTCCGCCGCCGAACCCACGCGCATTCGCGTGCATGTGGTGGAGAAGCGCAGCCATCCGCTGTTCTGGGAGTTGCTCGAGACCTTCGGCGAAGCGACCGGCATTCCGGTGTTGTTCAACACCTCGTTCAATCTGTTCGGCGAGCCGCTGGTCTGCACCCCGCGGGACGCCGTCCGAAGCTTTTACTGTTCCGGCCTGGATCAGCTGGTGATCGGCCATTTTTCCGTCAGCAAATAAGCCGGCGGTTTCAAGGATCATTGACCCGCATGAAACGACTCCTCAGCATTGCGCACAGCCCGGATTCCGACGACGCCTTCATGTTTTACGCCCTGGCGACCGGCAAGGTAACGGACCCGGGGCTGGAGTTCCGCCACTGCCTGAAGGATATTGAGACCCTCAACCGGGAAGCGCAACAGGGGCTCTGGGATGTAACCGCCATCTCCTTTCACGCTTACCCTTCCATCGCGGACCGTTACGCGCTGATGGCCTGCGGGGGCAGCCTCGGCGACGGATACGGTCCGCTGGTGGTCAGCCAGAAAGCGATGAGTCCCGAGCAGCTCAAGGGCAAGCGCATTGCCGTGCCGGGAACGCTGACCACCGCCTATCTGACGCTCCGGCTCTTCGAGCCGGCATTTGAGCCGGTGGTGGTGCCGTTTGATCAGATTCTGGAGGTGGTGGAACAGGGCGGCGCCGACGCCGGGCTGCTGATCCACGAAGGGCAGCTCACCTTCCGCCGCCACGGCTGCCACCTGGTGGTGGATCTGGGACGGTGGTGGAAAGAACGATTCGATCTGCCGCTGCCGCTGGGTGGCAACGCC
>DATMAF010000088.1:0-6705 GCA_035560315.1 Terriglobia bacterium
AAAGCTGGGAGCCGTCCAATCCAGAGTCGAATGGCATGTGACGCAGGCGCGCGGGAATCCGGCGGCGGCGTGATTGGGATGGACGGCGTGCTCGTAGTCGCGCGCGTGACAGCCGTAGCAGTCGGCTTGAATGCCGTGGTATCGCCCGCCGGCATGGCAGGAATTGCAACTGGCCCGGAGATGGGCGCCGGTGAGCGGGAAATTGGTCATGCGGGCATGGTCGAAGCGGGCACCCGCCCAACCATCGGCGGTATGACATTGGGCGCAGTGGGTGGAAAAACCCGCTGCCGGATGCTCCGGCATCCTGGTGTTGTGATACTCGTTCAGATGGCAACCGGAGCACTGCGTATCCAGGCCCGTAAACACCCCTTGGGCAGCGCCCCGATGGCAGGAGTCGCAAGCGGCGGCGGCGTGCGCCCCAAACAGCGGAAAACGGTTCTGGTGATCCCGAAGCTGGCGGACCGCCTCTGTCCATCCGAGCACCGTATGGCAGGTTTCGCAGCGGTCGCCAAATTGCTGCCGGTGGATGTCGGCGTGGCACTCGGCGCACTGCGAGCCCACTTCGTGAAATTCCAGCTTGAGGTGGCAGCGGGCGCAGGCGACATCCTGGTGCATCCCCCGGAGCGGGAACGCGGTTTCACGGTTGTGGTCAAACTCCGGCAGGGACCGGATCGGCTTCCAACCCATGGCAGTGTGGCAGTTCTCGCAAGGAACGGAGAGCGCGCCGTGGGGGTTGCGAGTGCGCGCCGGCGCCTTCGATTGCGCTGGCGCGAAGACACAGCCGGCCGCTATCAGCAGAGGCGCTGCCACTATCCGGGAGGTGATTCTCTGGCCAAGCTTCCGAAACCGCAGCCCACAAACCTTCGGTTCCGACCCCATGGTTCATCCGCGTTACGAGTGAATTGCCACCAGGCGCACAACAAAAAAATCCGCCCGGCCAGCTCCTGGCGGCCCGGCGGACATTTCAGTTCCCTGAATCAGTCCCGTGGCTCTGCGTCCTCCGGTTTCCCGGAATTTGCTCTGAGCAGAAGCGCAAATCGAAGGCCGGATGTTACCCCAGCGCCCCATCCGCCACAATGGGACCAAAGTACTTGTCTGTACCAACTCCGGTACGGAACGGTCGTGAACCGCTCACTTCATCTCCCCGCAGTTCACTCCGCCAGGCGAATCAAATACTGCCCCTTGGCAATTCCGAGACCAACCCGGGATTCTTTCTAACTATTTGTGAAACCGTCAGCTCGCCGGCATGGGCGGAGCAAAAAGTTGGCTCCGGGAAAAGGAAAGCAGGGAAATTTTACCGGGGAATAGAAAGAGCGAACAACCGCACCGGATTAACCCCGAGCAAGAGAATTGGTGCTCAGTTGGAATGGCAGTCGGCACAGGCGTGCGGTGTTCCCTTGTAGATGACGACGGATTTGTCCGCCACCCGCATCTGGCGGGCGTGGCAATCTTCGCAGGGAACGGTTTCATGTTGTCCGATCAACGAAAAGGATGTGCCGCGATTGTGGTCAAAGCGGGTTGGCTCCCAAGAGGTTTCCGTATGGCAATTGGCACACGGAGCAAAGCCGTTCTGTGAAGCGAATTGCCCGGCATGGGCGTCTTCGTGGCAGCCTCCGCACTCTCGAGGAGCCAGCGAAAAGGTGACTGCTTGGATTCCGGCATCCGCCGGATCTGGAAGGTGGCACTGCCGGCATGCCGTGGTGCGGTGGGCGCCAAGGAGCGGGAAACCGGTCGCGGCGTGGTTGTAGCGGGTCATCTCCTGCCAGGAATCCTCCGTATGACACGAAGCGCAGTGCAGGGTTGCGGCAGTTCGCGGGGAGGCAAATTGGCCCTGGTGTGGGTCTGGATGGCAGGCCGTGCAGCTCCGATCGGCAAATCGGAAAAGCGCCGGGGAGTCCGGCGCGGCACGGGAAGGCTTGTGGCAGCCGCTGCACATGACCGCCACATGTGCTCCTCGCAGCGGGAAACGCGACTCCTGGTGCAGCGCGAGCGTAAAGGTAGAAGGATGAAAGCCGTCCACGCTGTGGCATCCCTCGCAACGGCCGAAGAAGGGTTGCGCGTCGAACTGGCCATCATGAACGTCGCTGTGGCAGTCCCGGCATTGATCGTGTGGCAGGCGGTACTGCACCACCTGTTGTCGGCTCACGTGGCACTGGTCGCACTGCACCTGGCGGTGCTTCCCCAGGAGCGGATAGGGAGTGGTTTGATGGCGGTCCAGCGTGAACGTGGATGGTGTGAAGCCGGCTTCCGTATGGCAGAAGGAACAATCGCCGCCATCTGCCTGGTGCCGGAACTGGCCTCGATGCGGGTCATCCGCGGCGTGGCAATCGAGGCATTGCGCATGAGCCAGAGGACGCGAAAAATCCGCGTTCCGGTGGCACGCGGCGCAAGCAACAGCGGCGTGCTTTCCCGCGAGCGGAAACCGCGTGCGCGCATGGTCAAAGCCGGGCAGCCGGGAAATTTGCTTCCATCCGCCGGTGGTGTGGCAGGACTGGCAGGAGCCCCGAAAGGCTCCGCCATGCGGGTCCTGGTGGCAGGCCGCGCAGGTGTCAAACCGCAGCCCGGCATACTGCGTAACCGGGGGGGAGCCGGCGGTCCGGTGGCATTGTTCGCACAAAGTTTTTTGGTGCAGACCCGTCAGCGGAAAGCGTGTCTTGGCGTGGTCAAAGCCGGGAGTTTGTTTCCAGGCGTCGAACGCGTGGCAGTTCAAACAGTTGCTTCCCAACTGGCCGCGATGCGCATCCGGGTGGCAGCGGAGGCAATCCTGCGAAAGTCCCAGAAAGGTGCGGCTGGCGTCTTTCACCGCGAAGGTGCGCAGTTCCTCGGAGGGAATGAATTCTTTTTTATGGCATCGCGCGCATTCGATGGCCGCATGTCTTCCCTGCAACGGGTAGCCGGTTTCCCGGTGATCAAACGCTTCTTTGCCGCCGGGCCAAGTTATGATCGGGAAGTCCCGCCCAACATGATCGGTGTGGCAGCGGATGCAGTCCTGCGACGGCTTCGAAGTGTCCACTACTCTGGCATGATAACCGCGCCGGCCTGCCAGCCGCTGCCGGATCTCCTGGTGGCAGTCCAGGCACTTGAACTGCGGTGCGCCGGAACCGACGGCGTGACAGCCGGTGCATTGGCTCAGTGAATCCAGCGACTGGTGCGCGCGGGCAAGCGGGCCCGGCGAAAATTGCGCCAGGGCCAGCGGGGCTGCCAGCATCCAGCAGAAAAGAAGGGCTGGGGAAATCCTCCCGGCTCCCAGCCGGCGCGGATTCAAGCGTCTGTTTCGCATCGTTGAGGACAAGCCCATCCACCGGAAAATTTACCAATAACATGAGCCGGGAGGACCCGCAGAAATATCCTCCAACTCCCGGTAACCAAAGTGGAGCGGAGGCATCGTTTGCAGTTTTCGTGCCAAGTGCGCTGAGCCAGTCCGGAATGCGGCTTGGGAAGGAAAGTTTCAGAGCCCCCGCCAGCGGCAAGCGTACCGGAGCGGTTCCTGCTAACGGCTCTCGCGCTGCTTTTGTTCCTTCACGAATCGCCAGAGTGAATCGTAGACGTCGCGTGGCAGGAATTCTCTGAGCTGGAAGTTGAAGTCGCGCCGGGAAGCGTAGTGGAACCGCTGGCGCTCGTAGGTGGTCAGCGTCAGATCATAGGGACCTCCGGACGCGATGCTTTCAATATCCTGGTAGCGCCAGGAGCGGCTCGACCGCTCATCCGCAGCCCGGAACACGACGCCGAGATCGGCGAATTGCAATCGCCCGGGGGTTCCTTTGAGGATTCCCAGATGTTTTACCGGCAAATCAAAGCGGGCGGGCGCGAATTCAGGAGCAATCAGGGCAGCCCCGATTGGGCTGCGGCTGTGCTCCCGGAGCCATGCGTAGATTTGCTGAGGCGAGGGGGACTCCTCGGACCAGCGGAACTCGAATACCCGGTCTGCTCCCAGCCGCCAGTAGCTGCGATCCTCGTAGGTATAGAGCTTGAGGCGGCGCCCGCTCTCTACCGTGATCTCCCGGAGATCCTCATACTGCCATGTTCGGGCGTCGTTGACGCGATTCGTCTCAAACCGCACCCCGTGCTCGTCCAGAACCAGCGTTCCCGCGCAACTCCCCAGGAAGTGGTCGTGCCGCACCGGCAGCGTGATGCCCCGTTCCTGGGGGATTGCCGGGGCTGCGGAAAGCAACAGGGCCAGCACCGGGATGCCGCTTTGGGCGAACCGCCTTCTGCGCTTCATGGCAAACTCCTTTCGATTCCAGAGCCTGGGCTGGTGCGAAGACTCGGTTTGACTTCCCCGTTCCACTTCCAGATCGCGTAGATCGCCGGATAAACCACCAGCTCCATCACGAAGGAGGTCACGATGCCTCCCACCATGGGCGCGGCAATCCGCTTCATGACGTCAGCTCCCGCGCCGGTGGACCACAGGATGGGGAGCAGGCCCATCAGCATCACAGCCACCGTCATCACCTTGGGGCGGACGCGCTGGACGGCACCGTGCAGGATGGCTTCGCGCAGGTCCATCCAGCTTTGCATCCGGCCGCTCCGGCGCCGCTCTTCGTACGCCAGATCGAGGTAGAGCAGCATGAAGACGCCCGTCTCAGCATCCACGCCCAGCAGGGCAATTAATCCGACCCAGACGCCGATGCTCATATTGTATTCGAGCAAATAGAGCAGCCAGATCGCGCCCACGGCGGAAAAAGGCACCGCCAGCAGAATGATGGCGGTCTTTGCAAACGAGCGCGTATTCAGATACAGCAGGAGCAGAACCACGAACAGGGTCAGCGGCACCACCACCCGCAGCCGGGCCTCGGCACGCTGCTGGAATTCATATTGCCCCGTCCAGCTCAGCGTGTAGCCGGGGGGAAGCGGCAAGGCGGCCGCCACGGTTTCTTGCAGGTCGCGGACGTAACTGCCCAGGTCGCGCCCGTCCATGTCGATATAGACATAGCCTGTGAGCAGTCCTGCTTCGTCGCGAATCATGCTCGGCCCCAGCGCGAAGCGGATTGCCGCCAGCTGTCCGAGCGGCACCTGCGCCCCCCCGGGGGTTGGAACCAGAGTGCGCCGCAGCTGGTCCAAGTCGTCCCGCAACTCGCGCGGATAGCGCACGTTGACCGGATAGCGCTCCCGTCCTTCGATCGTCTGCGTGATGTTCCTGCCGCCGATCGCGGTTTGGATGACTTCCTCCACGTCGCCCACCGTCAGGCCATAGCGGGCCGCCTGGGCGCGGTCCACTTCGATATCGATGAAATAGCCTTGCGCCACCCGTTCGGCATAGACGCTGCGGGTGCCCGGCACCCGGCTGACAATCGGTTCCAGTTGCTTGCCCAAGCGCTGAATGGTTTCCAGATCCGGCCCGGAAATCTTGATCCCCACCGGCGTCTTGATGCCGGTGGTCAGCATGTCAATTCGGTTGCGAATGGGCATGGTCCAGACATTGGGGAAGCCTGGAATTTGCAGCTTCTGGTCCATCTCCGCGACGAGATCCTCGAAGCGCATCGGGCGCGTCTCGGGCCAGAGCTTTTCCAAAGCCGGGCGCAGAAAGCCCGGCGCCCAGCCGGAGTACCAGCGCGTGGCGCGCACGCGGCGCCACTCATGTTCCGGCTTCAGCACGATGGTGGTATTCACCATGCCCATGGGAGAGTTGTCGGTGGCGGTGTTGGCGCGGCCCACGGTTCCAAAGACCGTCTCCACTTCTGGGAATTCCCGGAGAAGCTGGTCCTGGATCTGAAGCAACCGCCCGGCTTCGGTGACAGAAAGCCCTGGCAGAGCCGTGGGCATATAGAGAATGCTGCCTTCGTGCAAGGGGGGCATGAACTCGGAACCCAGGCGGAAATAGACGGGAACGGTCAGCGCGACCGCGGCGATGGCTCCGGCGATCACCAGCCAGCGGAACCGCACTGCGAATTCCGCCACGGGATGATAGGCGGCGATCAAAATCCGGCTGATGGGATGGTTTTCTTCCCGGTGGATGGTCCCCACCAGCAGCGCGTTGGCCAGCCCGGCCAGAGGCTTGGGGCGGAAGGCGAACCGGCGCTGGCGAATCAGCAGCAACAGCAGCACGGGGATCAGCGTGATTGCCAGCACCGCCGCAATCGCCATCGAGAAGTTCTTCGTGAACGCCAACGGCCGGAAGAGACGTCCTTCCTGGGCTTCGAGCGTGAAGATTGGCAGGAAGGAAACCGCGATCACCAGCAAGGCAAAGAAGCTGGGAGGCCCGACCTCCTGGGCGGCTTCGAGAATGACCTCTTGGTAGTTTCGCGGCCGCCCGTCGGTTTCCCAGCGCTCCAGCTTCTTGTGGGTTTGTTCCACGACCACGATGGCCGCGTCCACCATCGCGCCAATGGCGATGGCGATGCCGCCCAGCGACATGATGTTGGAGGTGACTCCGCTCCAGAGCATGGGAACAAACGAAATAATGACGGCGATCGGAATGGACACGATCGGGATTACGGCGCTGGGAATGTGCCACAGAAAGATCAGGATCACCAGGCTGACAATCGCCAGCTCTTCGAGGAGGGTCGCTTGCAGCGTGGCGATGGAACGGCGGATCAGCTCCGAGCGGTCGTACGTTGTGACGATCCGCACCCCCGCGGGCAGGGAACGTTCCACCTCCCGGAGCTTGGCTTTGACGGCGTCAATGACGCGCAGCGCGTTTTCGCCGACGCGCATGATGACGATCCCGCCCACGACCTGTCCTCTGCCGTCCAGTTCCGCGATTCC